>VBDL01000233.1 GCA_005884255.1 Betaproteobacteria bacterium
GGTCATCCGTTCGAGTCGGATAGCCGGCACCAAAGAAGCCGCGGGCAAGTCGGGAGAGACCGACCGCGGCCCTGTGCAGCGGTTGGCGCCGACGGAGCAACCACCCCGGAAACTCTCAGGCGAAGCCAAGGCCTCGATTCGTGAGGCGCATCACGATCGGCACGCGGCGTTACGTAAGCGACGTAAGGCCCGCGGCCCGCGCGTTTCAGCCCGATTGAACCTTGATGCGGATCACGCTACCCTGCCAGCCCCGTTGACGTAAAGCCTCTTCGAGGCGCGGCTGCAGATGACGCAGCTTCGCCGCGACGGCAGCGTTGGCGGCCAGAAGCGACCAGCCTTGCTCATCCAGCGGACCGGGGCGTATGTGCGCCACCAGCGCCGCGGGCAGGCAGGGCAGGATCGCTTCGAAGCGTTGTTGGGACCCCGCCAGGCGCAGCCGCAGAGCTGCCAGCGGCTCGGACTGCTGCAAAGCATCGTGGATCGGAAGCGCCTCGCGCCGTTTCGGGTCCATGCACAGGAGTTTAGTGGTGCAGATCCTCATCACCCACGGCAGCCTGGCGCGCACGCGCGTGCTGCGCTTCAACCGGCTGCAGTTGCTGTGTGCGTTGGCCTTGCTCGCGCTCGCGCTGATGCTCACCTCGGGCGCCATCTATCACTACATCCTGCTCACCGCCGCGCGCCAGGGCTGGCCCATCGTGAGCCCGCTGGTGCGCCTGGTCGTGCGCGACGACATCGCGCAGCGCGACCGCGTGATGCGCGAGAACCTCGATGCGATGGCCACGCGCCTGGGCGAAATGCAGGCCAAGCTGGTGCGCCTGGAGGCGATCAGCGAGCGCGTGTCCGGCATGGCCGGTGTCAAGCCCGACGAGCTGGTGCCGGCGTCGCAGCCGGCTGCCGCGGCGGGCGGCAAGGGTGGGCCCTACGTGCCGGTGCGCAACCCTTCGATGGAGCAGCTGCACAGCATGGCCAGCTCGCTGGACGATGCCACCGAGCAGCAGAACGACCTCTACACCTTGATCGAGTCGCGCTTGCTGGAGAAGAAGCTGCTGTCGTCGATGATCCCCACCGCCGCGCCGATCGGCGGTGCGGTCGGCTCTGGCTTCGGTTTCCGCATCGATCCCTTCACCGGGCGCCCGGCGCTGCACACCGGGCTGGATTTCCCCGCCGATGCCGGCACGTCCATCCTGGCTGCGGCCAGTGGCATCGTGCGCTCGGCGGAAGAGCATCCGCAGTACGGCCGCCTGCTCGAGATCGATCACGGCAATGGGCTGGTGACGCGCTACGCCCACACCTCCAAGATCCTCGTTCACGTGGGCGATCTGGTCCGCCGCGGCCAGGCGGTGGCACTGGTCGGCAGCACCGGGCGCTCGACCGGTCCGCACCTGCACTTCGAGGTGCTGGTTGACGGCGTGCCGCAGAACCCGGCGCGCTTCCTCGCGGGCGACACGACGCCCCGCGGCAAGCGGCGTCTCGCGCAGCAGTAAGCCACGTCTAACCACACCCCGGGCTGTCAGGGCCTGGGTGGTAGACTGCAGCGCTTTGTGCGGGCGGACCGCGGCTCTTGCATTGCCGCCATTCGCTCCCATGTGAGCCAGGCCTTCAGCGCCCACAGCTCGCCCTCATTCGCATTCCCTGCCGCCCATGTTGCCCAAGCTTCTCACCCAGATTTTCGGTAGCCGCAACGACCGCCTGTTGAAGCAGTACCGGCGTGTGGTGGAGCAAGTCAATGCCTTGGAGCCGAGCTTCGAGTCGCTCGACGATGCGGCACTGCGCGCCAAGACCGACGAGTTCAAGCAGCGCGTCGCTGCCGGCACCGCGCTCGACGACCTGCTGCCGGAAGCCTTCGCCGCCGTGCGCGAGGCCGGCAAGCGCACATTGAAGATGCGCCACTTCGACGTGCAGCTGATCGGTGGCATGGCCTTGCATGACGGCAAGATCGCCGAGATGCGCACCGGCGAGGGCAAGACGCTGATGGCCACGCTGCCGGTGTACCTGAATGCACTGGCCGGCAAGGGCGTGCACGTGGTCACCGTCAACGACTACCTGGCGCGTCGCGACGCCGAGTGGATGGGGCGCCTGTACAGCTTCCTCGGCCTGACGGTGGGCGTGAACCTGCCGCAGATGCCGCGCGAGGAGAAACAGGCCGCTTACGCCGCCGACGTCACCTACGGCACTAACAACGAGTTCGGCTTCGATCTGTTGCGCGACAACATGGTCTACGAGCTGGCCGACCGCGTGCAGCGCGGGCTGCACTACGCCATCGTCGACGAGGTCGACTCCATCCTCATCGACGAGGCACGCACGCCGCTGATCATCAGCGGCCAGGCCGAGGACCACACCGAGCTCTACGTGCGCATCAACGCCGTGGTGCCCGGCTTGAAGAAGCAGATCGGCGAGGCCGACCCGCGCACCGGCGAAGGCGTGATCGAGCCGGGCGACTTCACGCTCGACGAGAAGGCGCACCAGGTCACGCTCACCGAGCAGGGCCACGAAAACGCCGAGCGCCTGCTGGCGCAAGCCGGCCTGCTGCTCGAGGGCGCGAGCCTGTACGACGCGGCCAACATCACGCTGATGCACCATGTCTACGCGGCGCTGCGGGCCAACCACCTGTACCACCGCGACCAGCATTACGTGGTGCAGAACGGCGAAGTGATCATCGTCGACGAGTTCACCGGCCGCCTGATGACGGGCCGCCGCTGGTCCGACGGCCTGCACCAGGCGGTGGAGGCCAAGGAAGGCGTGCAGATCCAGAGCGAGAACCAGACGCTCGCGTCGATCACCTTCCAGAACTACTTCCGCATGTACGGCAAGCTCGCCGGCATGACCGGCACGGCCGACACCGAGGCCTACGAATTCCAGGAGATCTACGGCCTGGAGACGGTGGTGATCCCGCCGAACAAGCCGACCATCCGCAAGGACGAGCTCGACCTCGTCTACAAGACCGCGCGCGAGAAGTACGAGGCGGTCACCAAGGACATCCAGAACTGCTACGAGCGCGGCCAGCCGGTGCTGGTGGGCACGACCTCGATCGAGAACTCCGAGCTCATCTCGGGCCTGCTGAACAAGACCGGCCTGCAGCACCAGGTGCTCAACGCCAAGCAGCACGCGAAGGAAGCGGAGATCGTCGCGCAGGCCGGTCGGCCGAAGATGATCACCATCGCCACCAACATGGCCGGCCGCGGGACCGACATCGTGCTTGGCGGCAACGTCGAGAAGCAGGTGCAGTTCGTCGAGGCCGACGAGAGCCTGCCCGACGACGAGAAGGCGCGCCGCATCCAGCAGCTGAAGGACGAGTGGCAGGGCCTGCACGAGCAGGTCAAGGCCGCCGGCGGCTTGCGCATCGTCGCCACCGAGCGCCACGAGAGCCGGCGCATCGACAACCAGCTGCGCGGCCGCTCCGGCCGCCAGGGCGACCCGGGCGCGTCGCGCTTCTACCTGTCGCTGGAAGACCCGCTGATGCGCATCTTCGCCGGCGACCGCGTGAAGGCGATCATGGAGCGGCTGAAGATGCCCGATGGCGAGGCTATTGAAGCCGGCATCGTCACGCGCAGCCTGGAAAGCGCGCAGCGCAAGGTCGAGGCGCGCAACTTCGACATCCGCAAGCAGCTGCTCGAATACGACGACGTCTCCAACGACCAGCGCAAGGTCATCTACCAGCAGCGCAACGACATCCTCGAGGCCGAGAGCCTCACCGCGCAGATCGCCAACCTGCGCGCCAGCGCGCTGACCGACGTGGTGCGCACCTACGTGGCGGCCGACAGCGTCGAGGAGCAGTGGGACCTCGACGGCCTCGAGAAGACACTGCGCGACGAGTGGCAGCTCGACGTGCCGCTGAAGGCCGAGGTCGAGAAGGCGTCGGCCATCACCGACGAGGAGATCGTCGAGAAGGTCGTGCAGGCGGGCGACGCGCTGTTCCAGAACAAGCTGGAGCGCGTGGGCCTGGAGCAGTTCACGCCCTTCATGCGCATGGTGCTGCTGCAGTCGCTCGACTCGCACTGGCGCGAGCACCTGGCGGCGCTGGACTACCTGCGTCAGGGCATCCACCTGCGCGGCTATGCGCAGAAGAACCCGAAGCAGGAATACAAGCGCGAGGCCTTCGAGCTGTTCGCGCAGCTGCTCGACGTGGTGAAGATGGAGGTCACGCGCATCCTGCTGACCGTGCGCATCCAGACGCAGGAAGAGGTGGCGCAGGCCGCCGAGGCGATCGAGGAGCGCGCGGGCGCAGTCAGCAACGTGACCTACACGCACCCGAACGAGGACGGCAGCGTCTCGGAAGACCACGACGCGATGACCGCCGTGGCCGCGGCAGCGCATTCGCTGGCCGGCCAGGTGCCCAAGGTCGGCCGCAATGACCCCTGCCCCTGCGGCAGCGGCAAGAAGTACAAGCACTGCCACGGCAAACTCGCCTGATCGCGCCATGCCCGTCAACCTGAGTGCTCCGAATGCTGCGGACTTGAAGGCCGTGCCCGGCGTGCGCATCGGCGTCGCGATGG
>VBDL01000234.1 GCA_005884255.1 Betaproteobacteria bacterium
TCCGTGCGAGCCGAGGCCGCCGGGTGACCTGCTCCGTTCATGTCCCCCGGTCTTGGCCTGAAGGCCAAGCCCTCCTCCTTTACTTCACTACGCCGGTCACCCGACACCCTCGGCAGGCCACCGGGGTTTCACTCGTCGACGGAATCCGACGGTGCCCGATCAGGACGGTGGGGCGCTATGCAGAGCGAAGTAAAGGAGGAGGGCCGGGCGTAGCCCGGCCCGGGGGACATGAGCGGCGCATAGCGCCCCGCCGGCCTGATCCCGTGCCGGCCTCCGAGGTGACACCAACATGAGCACCATCCTCGTCGTCGACGACATGCCGGCCAACCTCGACGTGGTCACGCGCCATCTCGAGCAGCACGGCTACCAGGTCATCGTCGCGCAGGACGGCGAAGAAGCCATAGATCCCGGTGGTCTTCATGACCGCGCTGGGTGACACCGCCGACAAGCTCGCCGGCTTCGAGGCCGGTGCGGTGGACTACATGACCAAGCCGCTGGACGGCGCCGAGGTGCGCGCGCGCATCGACACGCACCTCACCTTGCACCGCCTGCGCTGCGAGCTGGCCGAGCAGAACGCGCAGCTGCAGCGCGAGCTCACGGTGCACGCGCAACTGCAGGCGGCCCTGGAACGCTCCAACCACGAGCTCGAGCAGCTGGCCTACGTGGCCTCGCACGACATGCAGGAACCGCTGCGCATGGTGGCCAGCTACCTGCAGCTGGTGGCCGACCGCTACCAGGGGCGGCTCGATGCCGATGCGGACGAGTTCATCGGCTACGCGGTGGATGGTGCCAAGCGCATGCAGGCGCTGATCAATGACCTGTTGGCGTACTCGCGCGTCGGCACCCAGGCGCGGCCGTTCGAGCCGACCGACTGCAATGCCGTGGTGCGCACGGCGCTTCACCACCTGCAAGTGGCCATCGAAGAGAGCGGCGCGATCATCGAATGCGCCGAGTTGCCCGCGGTGCGCGGCGACGCCACGCAGCTGCTGCAGCTGTTCCAGAACCTGCTGGCCAATGCGATCAAGTTCCACCGCCCGGGCGTTGCGCCGCGCGTGAGCCTCAGTGCGCAGGCCGGCGCCGAAGGCTGGCGCTTCGCCGTGACGGACAACGGCATCGGCATCGCGCCGGAATACTTCGAGCGCATCTTCGCGCTGTTCCAGCGCCTGCACGGGCGCACCGAGTATCCCGGCACCGGCATCGGGCTGGCGCTGTGCAAGAAGATCGTCGAGCGCCACGGCGGGCACATCGGTGTCGAATCGGAACCCGGCCGCGGCTCGACGTTCTGGTTCACGCTGCCCCGCGCTTAGGGTCTGTTGGGGGGGTACAAAGCGGCGGCGAAGGCGCAACATGGAGCGTCGCAGGGGGTAGCCGGGCCGCCCCGCAGAGGGCGGTAAGACCTCGATGGAGGGCTGGCATGCAAGCGAATCACAGCATCTGGCGGCTGCTGCTGCCCCTGCTCTGCGCCTGCTGCACGGGCGCCGCATGCGCGGCGGACGCCGGCTCGCGCCCCGCGGGCTCCAACACCAGCGTGGTGAAGGCGGGCGAACTGGTGCCACCGCGCATCGCGCCGCCGTGCCGCCCGGGGCACTGCCCGTTTGCCGGCCAGCACGTCAGGGTGCTGGTTACCAACAGCGTGCCCATCGGCAGACCCGTGCTCGAGCTCAAGGAAGAGTACGAGGCCGCCACCGGCGCCACGCTGGAGGTGGTGCAGCTGCCGCACGAGGAGCTGTTCGCCAACCTGATCTCCGATCTCACCAACCGCACCGGCAGGTACGACGTGGCGATCGCCGGCGCGTGGTGGCTGGGCGAGCTGGTGGCCGGCGACTATGTGCTCGCCTATGACGCGTTCTACCGCGACCGCCGCTTCCCGAAGTGGGACATCGACGACGTGCTGCCCGCGCCGCGCAGCCTGCTGAGCTACGCGGGCAGGAAGTACATGGTGGCCAACGACCACGATGGCCAGGTGATGTACTACCGCCGCGACCTGCTGGCCGATGCGCAGCATCAGGCCGCCTTCCGCCAGAAGTACGGCTATGCACTCGGCGTGCCCACGACCTGGGCGCAGTTTCGCGACGTGGCCGAATACTTCAACGGCCGCGACCTGAACGGCGACGGCGTGCCCGACCACGGCGTCGTGCTGCCGCTGAAGGCGGGCGCCCAGGGGATGTTTCACTTCATGTCGCTGTCCGCGTCCTTCGTGATCGGCCCGACGAATCCCAAGCTCTACTGGTTCGATCCGCAGACGATGAAGCCGCTCATCGACGGGCCGGGCCATGTGCGCGCGCTGGCCACGCTGGTGGACCTGGTGCAGTTCGGCCCGCGGGAGATGGTCGGCTGGGACGTCGGCAAGGGCTGGGATCACTTCCTCAGCGGCCGCGCCGCGCTCACGTTCACCTGGGGCGACCTCGGCGCGCTGGCGCAGCAGGAGGGCAGCCGCGTCAAGGGCAAGATCGGCGCCGCCGCGCTGCCCGGCGCGCAGGGCTACTACGACATGCAGCATCGCACGTGGGTCACGACGCACACGCCGAACCGCGTGGGCAACACCACCGGCGGGTCGTGGGCCGGCGTGATCGCCAAGTCGTCGAAGGCGCCGGCGGCGGCCTACTACCTGCTCGCGCTGATGGCGGCGCCGCAGAAGTCGCAGGTCTATGCGGCGCGCGGCTGGGACGGCATCGACCCCGGCCGGCGCTCGCACTTCCTGCCGCCGCAAGGCACGGCCAAGCTGGAGACCTATCTGCGCTACGGCTGGAACGAAGCCGACATCCGCGACTACCTGCAGGCCTACCACGACACCTTCAGCAACCCGCAGCAGTTCCCCTACCTGCGCATCCCCGGCGCCTACAGCTACTGGCAGGCGCTGGACATGCATCTGGCCGAAGCGGCCGCCCGCCAGCTCAGCCCCGAGGCCGCACTGAAGGCAACCGCGGTCGACTTCGAGGAGATCACCATCCGCCTCGGCCGCGATGCGCAGCGCGGCGCCTATCGGGAATCGCTCGGCCTGGCGACGAAGACGGCACGGAGCACCGCGCCATGATCGACAGACTCGCATGACGCGGAAACTGGGCATCGGCGCCAAGCTCACGCTGGGCTTCGGCGCGCTCGCCGGCGTGACGCTGCTCGTGGTGGCGCTGGCCTTCGTGGCCGGGCGGCGCGTCACCGCCGACATCGATCTCACCGAGGGCGTGCGGCGCCCCGCTTCGCTCGCCTCCACGCAGGCGCAGGCGAGCCTCTTGCGCATGCAACTGCACGTGCGCGGCTACCTGGTGCTCAGCGACCCGCAGGACATCGAGCAGTACCACGACGCGCGCCGTTCCTTCGAGGCGAGCCTCGCCTCATTGCAGGCCATGGCCAACACCTGGCCGGAAGCGGATGCCGCCGCCTGGGTGAATGCGCTGACCGACACCTACCGCCGCTGGGCCGAGCTGCCGCCGCAACTGTTCGAGCTGCACGACAACCCGCTGAAGAACCGCCCGGCGCTGCGCCTGGCGCGCGTCGAGGTGCAGTCGCGGCGCGTCAGCATCCTCGACGAGATCAGCAGCATCATCGAGCTGCAGAAGGCACGTGCAGTGAGCACGGCCAACCGCGAGCTGCTGGCCGACATGATCGGCTTCCAGACCTCGTTCGATGCGATGGCCACCAACCTGATGGCCTACGGCGCCTCCGGCGAGCTGAGTTTCAAGCTCGCCTATGGCCCGCAACTGGCCACCAATGCCGTGCACTGGAATGCGCTGGCGGCCAAGCGCGCGCAGTTCAATGCCGAGCAGCGCGTGATGCTCGAGGCCATCGCGCGCCAGCGCGCCGAGATCGCCGAGCTGGCGCTGCAGATCGTGGCCATCCTCAACGGCGAGCGCGCCTACGAAGACCTGTACCTCTACCGCACGCAGGTGGGGCCACAGGCGCAGACGCTGATCAACCTGCTGGCCAAGCTCACCGATCTGCAGCAGACGCAGCTCGGCAGCGGCCTCGCCCGTGCGCGCGACAGCCTGGGCACCGCGCGGCTGGCCGCCGGCGCCGGCGGCGTACTGGCCATCGCGGTGGCGGTGGCGATGGTGTTCCTGTTCCGCCGCCACATCGTGGCGCCAGTGCATCGGCTCACCGGCGTGGCCGAGCGCGTGGCCGCGGGCAATCTGTCGGCACGCGCGGCGGTGGAATCGCACGACGAGATCGGCGTGCTCGCCACCAGCATCAACACGATGACGCAGCGCCTCTCGGACACCATCGCGCACCTGGAGTCGGTGTTCGAGCAGGCGCAGCGCGCGCGCGACGCGGCCGAGGTGGCCAACC
>VBDL01000248.1 GCA_005884255.1 Betaproteobacteria bacterium
CATCAGCACCTGCCACGTGCGGCCGTACTTGTTGAAGTCGTTGACGTAGTAGCTGCCGAGCGTGGAGGCGAGCGTGTTGAACACCTCGTCCACCGGCACGCCGAGCGCCTTCGCGCGCTCGCGGTCGACGTCGACATACAGCTGCGGCGAGCTGGCGCGCCACAAGGTCTGCACGCCGCCGAGCAGCTTGCTCTTGCTCGCCGCGCCCATGAATTGCTGCGACACCTCCTGCAAACGCTTGGCGCCGCCTTCGCCGCGGTTCTGCAGGTAGAACTCGAAGCCGCCCGCGGTGCCCAGGCCGAAGATCGGCGGGGGGTTGAAGGCCAGCACCAGCGCTTCCTTGATATGGCCGGTCTTCATGAACAAGTCCCGCACCAGGCCTTGCGCATCCACCGGCCGCTCGTGCCAGGGCTTCTGCGTGACGAAGATCGTGGCGGCGTTGTTGCGGTAGCCGCCGCCGAGGAAGTCGAAGCCGGTGAAGGCCACGACGTCGAGGTTGTAGGGGTTCGACTTGATGATGCCGATCACCTCGTTGACGACCTTGTCGGTGCGTTCGAGCGACGCGCCGTCGGGCAGGATCACCGCCGAGATGTAGAACCCCTGGTCCTCATCCGGCACCAGCGAGCCCGGCGTCACGCGCCACAGCCCGCCGGCCAGCAGCACCATGCCGCCGAACAGCATGAGGCCGATGCCGGCGCGCCGCACCATGAAGCCGACGCCGCTGACGTAATGGCCGGTGATGCGGTGGAAGAAGTTGTTGAACCAGGTGAAGAAGCGCCCCGGCTGCTTGTGCTCGTGCTTGAGGATGATCACGCACAGGCTCGGCGTCAGCGTCAGCGCGACGATGCCGGAGATCACCACCGCGATCGCGATCGTCACCGCGAACTGGCGGTACAGCTCGCCGGTCAGGCCGCCGAGGAAGGCGATCGGCACGAACACCGCGCACAGCACCAGCACGATGGCGATCACCGGGCCGGACACTTCGCGCATCGCCTTGATCGCCGCCTCGCGCGCGAGCATCTTCTCCTCGTGCATGATGCGCTCGACGTTCTCGAGCACGACGATCGCGTCGTCGACGACGATGCCGATCGCCAGCACCATGCCGAACAGCGTCAGCGTGTTGATCGAGTAGCCGAGCATCAACAGCCCGGCGAAGGTGCCGATCAGCGACACCGGCACCGCGACCACCGGGATCAAGGTGGCGCGCCAGTTCTGCAGGAACAGGAACACCACCGCGATCACCAGCAGCATCGCCTCGCCGAGCGTCTTCACCACCTCTTCGATCGACACCTTGACGAAGCGCGTGGTGTCGTAGGGCACCGAGTAGGTGATGCCCTTGGGGAAGCGCGCCGCGAGCTTGGCGACCGTGCCTTCGACTTCTTTCGCCACATCGAGCGCGTTGGCGCCCGGCTGCAGGAACACGCCGACCAGCGTGGCGGCCTTGCCGTTGATGCGGCCGATGAAGTCGTAGTCCTTCGAGCCGAGCTCGACGCGCGCCACGTCCTTCAGCCGCACCGCGCTGCCGCCTTCGTCGGCGCGCACGATGATCTCCTCGAACTGCTTCGGGTCGGACAGCCGCCCCTGCGTCGTGATCGTGTAGACCATCTCCTGCGCGCCGCCGGTGGGCGACTGGCCCACCTTGCCGGCGGCGAACTGCGCGTTCTGCTCGTTGATGGCCTTGGCGATGTCACCGGTGGTGAGCTTGAGCTGCGCGAGGCGGTCGGGGCGCACCCACACGCGCATCGCATAGTCCTTGGCGCCGAAGATCTGCACGTTGGTGGTGCCGGGCACGCGCTTGAGCTGGTCCAGCACGTTCAGCGTCACGTAGTTGCTGATGTCCAGGTCACTGCGGCTTGCATCCGGCGAATAGAAGGCCAGCACCTGCAGAAAGGCCGACGAGCCTTTCTCGACCGTCACGCCCTGGCGGCGTACCTCCTGCGGCAGCTTGGATTCGACCTGCTTGACGCGGTTGTTCACCACCTGCGCCGCATTGTCGACCTGCGTGCCGATGTCGAAGGTGACCTGGATCTGCACCACGCCGTTCGACGTGGAGGTCGAGCCCATGTAGATCATGTGCTCGACGCCGTTGATGGCGTTTTCCAGCGGCGCGGCCACCGTCTGCTCGATCACCTCGGCGCTGGCGCCGGGGTAGACCGCGGTGACGGTGACCACCGGCGGCGCGATCTCCGGGTACTGCGCGATCGGCAGCGAGCGCATCGCCGACAGGCCGGCGATGACGAAGAAGATGGACAGCACGGCCGCGAAGATCGGCCTGTCGATGAAGAAGCGGGAGAACATGGCGTGCGCCGGCGCGCCGGGGAAGAAGATGCGCGCCATACCGTCGATGATGAGGTTGTCGCCCGCCTGCAGGCCCTTGCTGATGATCCAGCCGTCGGCGAGCTGGTCGCCCACGGTCACCGGCTTCGGCATCGCCTTGCCGTCGGCCGCCACATAGACGAACTTGCCCTGCGGCCCTTCGAGCACCGCACGCGCGGGCACCTTCACCGCGTTCGGCCGCGTCGCACCGAGCAGGCGCACGCGCACGAACTGGCCGGGCTTCAGCGCGCCGTCGGGGTTCGGCACTTCGGCCTCGGCCTCGACGGTGCCGGTGTTGCCGGACACGCGCGTGTCGGAGAACAGGAGCTTGCCCTTGCGCGGGTACACCGTGCCGTCGGCCAGCTTCACTTCCACCGCGAAGGCCTCGTGCGCCGGCAGTTGCAGCGCGCCGGCGGCCACTTCGGCACGCCAGCGCATCTGGTCGGTGTCGGCAATGCCGAAGCGCACCTTGACCGGATCGGTCTGCGTCACGGTCGTGAGCAGCACCTGCGGGCCGGAGACCAGCGTGCCTTCCGACACCTGCGAGCGGCTGGCCACGCCGGAGATCGGCGACTCCACCTTGGTGTAGCCGACGTTGAGCACCGCATCGGCCCGCTTGGCCTGCGCGCCTTTCATGTCAGCGCGCGCGATCTGCTCGGCCGAGGCCGCGTCGTCGTATTCGCGCTGGCTCACCGCCCGCGCCTCCCACAGCGGCTTCAGGCGCGCCAAGGTGCGCGTAGCCTGCGCGAGCTTGGCATCGGCAGAGGCCACGTCGGCATCGGCGCGGTTCAGCGCCGCCTGGAACGGTGCCGGATCGAGGCTGTACAGCGACTGGCCCTGGCGCACCGCGCCGCCCTCGGCGAAGTTGCGCTTGAGCAGGATGCCCGCCACGCGCGCGCGCACTTCCACGTCGCGCGAGCCGGCGGTCTGCCCCACATATTCATAGACGGCCGGCACATTGCTGGTGCTGACCTTCTGCACCGCCACCGCGGCCGGCGGCATGCCGCCTCCGGGGCCGCCATGGCCCCCTTCGGCACCGGAAGATCGGCTGCAGCCGACGAGCGCAACGGCGGCGGCCAGCACGGCGAGCGCGAGCGCCGGGCGGGCCAGGGACGAAAGCAAGGGGGAGGAGAGCGCGGGCATGCGAACAACCTTTCGGGGATGAGGCCACCGCGGTACGGTGGCCGTGCGTGGCGCAGGCGCATACCAGCGCCGATCGCGCTGGTAACGGGTGCGGCGCAGTTTACATACAGCCGTGAATGTATGCTTGCCAGTAGGGATTTGTGCCGAGCCGCGTCGGAGCCTCCCGGGCCACAATGCTCGTGTAGTACCTCAGGAGCCGGCATTCATGGCCCGCCGCACGAAGGAAGAAGCACTCGCGACTCGCCACGGCATTCTCGACGCCGCGGAATTGCTGTTCCAGCGTCAGGGTGTTTCGCGCACGACGCTGCAGGATATCGCGCAGGCTGCTGGCCTCACGCGCGGCGCGATCTACTGGCACTTCAAGGACAAGGCCGATCTCTTCAACGCGATGATGGAGCGCGCGACGATGCCGCTCGAAGAGACGATGGCGTTGAGCCCGTCGCCCGGCGAGGATGACGACCCGCTGAGCTTCATCCGCGATCGCATCATGCACGCGCTGCGCATCACCGCCAGCCATGAGCCGACGCGCCGCGTGTTCGAGATCGCCACGCACAAGGTCGAGTACGTCGACGAGTTGCTCGCGGTGCGCGACCGCCATCTGCTCGGCCGCAATGAATGCCTGGCGGAGGTCGAGCGCGAGCTCAAGTCCGCGATGCGCCGCGGCCTGGTGCGCTCCGACGTGCCCGCGCGCTCGATCGCGCTCGGTCTGCACGCGATGCTCGACGGCCTGATCCACAACTGGCTGCTCGACCCCAACGCCTTCGACCTCGTGCGCGTGGGCAGGCACGCCTTGCAGGCCTATGAATCCGGCTTGCGGCCGCAGGCCGCGCAGGCGTACCCGACGAAGGCAGCGCGCGCGGTGCGCGCCCATGCCTGAGGATTTGTTCGAGACTACTGCGCCGGCGCCGGCGCCAGTCGGTCGCCACCACAACGTGTGGGTCGGCACCTGCAGCTGGACCGACGCGTCGCTGATCAAGTCCAAGGCCTTCTATCCGCGTGGCTGCTCCAGCAGCGAGCAGCGCTTGCGCTACTACGCATCGCAGTTCCCGCTGGTCGAGGTGGACAGCAGCTTCTACGCGATGCCGGACTCATCGAACGCGGTGCTGTGGGCCGAGCGCACGCCCGATGACTTCGTCTTCAACGTCAAGGCCTTTCGCGTCTTCACCGGCCACCAGACACCGGCGCAGACCTTGCCGCCGGACCTGCAGCCGCTGCTGCCGCCGCTGGCCACGGGCAAGAAGAACTACTACTACGACGATTTGCCGGCGGAGCTTGCCGACGAGCTGTGGCGGCGCTTGATCGACGCCGTGGCGCCGCTGAAGGATGCGGGCAAGCTCGTCGCCTGTCATTTCCAGTTCGCGCCCTGGGTGACGCGCACGCGCGCCTGGCGCGCGCACGTCGAGCACTGCGTGCAGCGCATGGCGGGCCATCTGCTGGCGGTGGAGTTCCGCAACCAGACCTGGTTCGGCGATGGCCGTGCCGAAGACACGCTGGCGTGGGAACGCGAGCTCGGCGTGGCGCATGTGATCGTCGACGAGCCACAGGGCGTGGGCAACTATGCGCAGGGCGTGTGGGAGGTAACGCACCCGAGGCTCGCGGTCGTGCGCCTGCATGGGCGCAACGCGCAGACCTGGGCGGCGAAGGGCCTCTCCGCCTCATCGGAGCGCTTCAACTACGAGTACGGCGACGAGGAGATCGCCGAGCTCGCGCAGCGCATCGACGGCCTGGTCGAGCGCGCGCTGCAGGTGCACGCGCTGCTCAACGTCAACTACGAGGATCAGGGCATTCGCGCAGCGCGGCGTCTGGCGCAGCAGCTTCAGCGCCTTCAATCGCACTGAGCAACTCCGCGCGTTGCGCGTGGTACTCGTACAGCAGCGCGAGGTCGTCGGCCACGTCGCGCGGAAAGCCGTGGCGGCCACCGCGCTGGTCGAGCATCAGGCTCTCCAGCAGGTGCTCGATCAGCCCGATATCGGTCCAGCACGCGGCGAGCTGGTTGGCGATGCGCGGATATTGCGCGCACAGCGCATGCGGCTGCGCATCCTTGGGCAGCCGCGAGACCCAGCGCTTGGCCTTGGGCGAGAGCTCCGCATCGCGGTGGCGCAACGGCGCGCGCACGCGCGCCCAGTCGGCGGCCGTCCACAGCGCGCGCGGCTCGACCCGAGCGGACGCGGTGCGCGACCTGAGCAGGGTGAGGATCCGCATGTCAGTGGTCACGCGACCGAGTGGAGGGGGTGGTCCATTTCAAGCGGCTTTCTGGTGCAGCAGCAGGTCCTGCACCCACAGCGCCGATTGCGACGGCGCGTCGTAGTTCTGTGGCGCCTGATGCCGCAGGCCGATGGCCACGCGGCCGGTCCAGTAGATCAGGCGCCCGCTGCCCGGCAGCACCACCGGCCCCAGGTAGCCCGTGGGCACTTCCACCGGCGGCGCGGACGTGCTGTGGCGGATAACGTCCGTGCCCGGCGCCTCGTGTTCGTCTATGCGTTCACTCATCGCGATCTCCCGAAGGGGTGATGCGGCAAATGATTGCGACAAATCGGGCCGCTGACACTGCCTCACCCAGGGGAGTGAAGAGTTCACGCTGGTAACACAATCACCGGCACTTCCGTGGCCGGCGGCGTGTTGCGACTGCGCGCGCAGCGCACGATGCCGTCGATCATCACCATGCCGATGCCCGGGATGTCGCCGAGCTGAACGCTTTCGAGCAGCGTGCGGCCGGCGGAGTGCTGCGCGCGATCCATGAACACGAAGTCGGCGGCGCGGCCGACTTCGATCAACCCGCAGTTCAGCTTGCGCAGCCGCGCGGTGTTGCCGGTGGCGAAGCAGAACACGAGCTCCGCCGGGATATTGGCCAGGCTCGACAGCATCGCGACCATGCGCAGGATGCCCAGCGGCTGCACGCCGGAACCGGCGGGGCCGTCGGTGCCGAGGATCACGCGGTGCGGGCACTTCAGCTGCAGCGCGGCCTGCGCCGCCGCGATCGCGACCTTCTCGTTGCCGTTGTGCACGATCTCGATGGCGCGCGACGACTTCTCGCACAGCTCGCAGACATGCGCTTCCGGCAGCGCGGTGTGGCCGCCGTTGATGTGGCCGATGATGTCGGCGTCGGCCTCGAGCACCACATCCTTGTCGATCAGCCCGGAGCCGGGGATTGACGGGCCGCCGGTATGGATCGTGCTC
>VBDL01000249.1 GCA_005884255.1 Betaproteobacteria bacterium
CCGCCGCGCGCGCCGAGCGTCAACGCCAGGTTGCCGGCCACCGTGCCGAGCAGGCTGCAGAACATCTCGATCGCCGCGGCGCACTGCGCGCATTCGCCTTCCAGGCCGGCATGGGTGATGGCCGCGGCGTCGAGCGAAAGGTCGATGTGCACGTGATGCAGCCGGCACAGCGCCTGGTACAGGTTCACCAGCCCCGGCCCCGACAGCGCGCGCTCGGCCGAGGCGTGCCCGAAGCGGTGCTGCAGCAGCGCGATCACCGCCGCCTCGTCATCGTCGGCCGCGGCCAGCGTGACATGGCCGCCTTCGCCGGACAGTGGCACCTCGTTGCCATCGGCCTCCGGCACCAGGCCGGAGACGCCGAGCCCCGTGCCCGGCCCGAGCAGTGCGCGCGGCGCGCCGGGCACCCGTGTGCCGGGGCCCACCTGGCGCAGATGAGACGCATCGAGCGCCGGCAGCGACAGCGCCAGCGCGCTGAAGTCGTTGATCACCCGCAGCTGCTCGAAGCCGAGCTCGCGCTGCAGCTGGGCGATCGAGAACGACCACGACAGATTGGTCATGCGGATCTCGTCGCCGGTGATCGGGTTGGCGATGCCGATGGCCGCCCAGTGCGCCTGGCCGCCGGCATGCTCGTCGAGATAGCGACGTAGCACCGCCTGCAGCGACGGGAAGTCGGCGCAGTCGTACACGGCCACGTCCTGCAAGGGCGTCTCGGGCGACAGCTGGCGTGCAAAGCGCGCATGCGTGCCGCCGATGTCGCCTACCAGGCGCGGGTAGCTGTGTGTGGCGCGGCGAGGTACGGCTTCGGCTGGCCCGACGGAGGATCGAGCCGTTGTCGCCGGCCGCCCGACGCGCGGCTCGCGCGCGGGGGTCGCAGGGTGCGATGGACGAGGCATGACCGCTTGCATCAAGTATGCGACGCCGGCCCCCTGTTTGGGGGAGCCGCTTGTGAGGAATCGTTCGGGGGCGGGCCGGGGCGGCCCGGGCATAATCCTTCACCCCCACCCCTTCCGCCGCCTTCTTCGGAGCACCGCCCATGGCCTCGGTCAACAAAGTCATCCTCATCGGCAACCTCGGCCGCGACCCCGAGGTGCGTTACACGCCCAGCGGCTCCGCGGTGTGCAACATCAGCCTGGCCACCACGCGCATCTGGAAGAGCAAGGAATCGGGCGAGCGCCAGGAAGAGACCGAGTGGCACCGCGTGGTGTTCTACGACCGCCTGGCCGAGATCGCCGGCGAGTACTTGAAGAAGGGTCGCCCGGTCTACGTGGAAGGGCGCCTGAAGACACGCAAGTGGACCGACAAGGACGGCGCCGAGAAGTACACCACCGAGATCATCGCCAGCGAGATGCAGCTGCTCGGCGGCCGCGAGGGCATGGGTGGCGGTGACGCCGAAGGCGGTGGCGGCTATGGCCGCGAACCATCCGAAGGCCGCAGCGCCCCCAGCGCCCCCGCAGCGCGCGCTCCGGCGCAGAAGCCCGCGGCGAAGTCGAGCACCGGCTTCGACGACATGGACGACGACATTCCGTTCTGAAGCCGGCGCCGCTGCCAGCCACGAGCCGCCCCCGGGCGGCTTTCCTTTGCCAATCAGCGCCATCCCGCCCCCGCCATCCCGACATGAAGGCCTTGCTCGTCGACGACCACGCAATGTTTCGCGACGGCCTGTCGCTGTTGATCGCTCATCGCTTCGCGAACGTCGAACTGCTGCACGCCGGCAACCTCGCGCAGGCGCTGGCGCAACTCGCGCGCCACGCCGACCTGGATGTGGTGCTGCTGGATCTGGCGCTGCCGGACAGCAGCGGTCTCGAGGCCCTGACCCGCCTGCGCGAGACCGATACCTGGGCGCGCATCGTCGTGCTATCCGCCGACGACACGCCGACCACGGTGCAGGGTGCCATCGAGCAGGGCGCGGCCGGCTTCATTCCCAAGACGGCCGAGGGCGCCGTGCTGGAGGCGGCGCTGCGCGTGGTCCTCGATGGCGGCATTTACGTTCCGCCGCGCATGTTGGGCGCGTCCGGCGCGCCGGCAGACGCGAGCACGCTCGGCCTGTCGCCGCGCCAGCTCGACGTGCTGCGCTGGCTCATCGAGGGCGCGCCGAACAAGCGCATCTGCCGCGAGCTGAACCTGGCGGAGTCCACCGTGAAGACGCACGTGGAGGCAATCTTCCGGCGGCTGGACGTGAACAACCGTACGCAGGCGGTGCTCGCCGCCGCGCGCCTGGGGCTGCGCCTGCCACGCTGAGCCCGTCAGGCTGCCGCCGCGGCGAAGGGCGTCGTCTGCCGCGCCGCCTCGATGGCCAGCAGCAGTTGCTCGGCGCGGAAGGGCTTGTGCAGCACCGGCAACCCGGTGTCGATCAGCGCGGCGATCTCCTGCGGCGAGGTGTCGCCGGTGACCACGAGCGCTGGCACCGCGCCGGCGTGCTGGCGCACGAGCTCGACCACCTGCATCGCGTTGCCGCTCGGCAGCCGGTTGTCGGTGACGACCAGGTCCACGCGTTGCGGCAGCGTGCGCAGCGCCTCCTTCAGCGAGGCCGCCCCATCGAAGGCCAGCACCTGGGCGCCCCATTGCTTCAGCCGCAGGCCGAGCGCCTCGCGCACGGCGGTGTCGTCTTCCACCACCACCACGCGCCAGGCCGCCAGCGGCCGCGTCGCCGCGGCGCTCGGTGCCAGCGCCTCGCCGGCCTCCTCGGTGACCGGCAGCTCGATCGAGAAGCAGGTGCCGCGGCCCGATTGCGAGCGCATCTGCAGCGTGCAGCCGAGCAGGCGCACGCAGCGCTTGACGATGGCCAGCCCGAGACCGAGGCCGCGCTTGCTGTCGCGCGCCTCGTTATCGAGCTGCACGAACTCCTCGAACACTGCGGCCTGCTGCTGCGGCGGGATGCCGCGGCCCGTGTCCCACACCTGCAGCAGCACGCGGTGCGCGCCGCGCCGCCGTGCGCTGACGAGCACGCCGCCACGGTCGCTGTAGCGCAGGCCATTGCTCACCAGGTTGCGCATGATCTGCTCGAGCAGCAGCGGGTCGGACATCACCGCCAGCCGCGTAGGGCGCAGGCGCAGCCGCAAACCCTTGAGCTGCGCCGCCTCGCGCTCGTGCGTGGCGATGGCGTCGAACAGCGGCTGCAGCGCGACGCGCTCCATGCGCGGCTTCACGGTGCCCGAATCGAGCCGCGACAGATCGAGCAGGCCCTTGAGCAGCGCTTCGAGGGAGGCGACCGCTTCGTCGACGCGGTCGATCATGCCGCGCAGCGCCGGCGCGCTGATTTGCTCGCGCAGCAGGCCGACGAGCAGGCCGATGGTGACCACCGGCTGGCGCAGGTCGTGGCTGGCCGCGGCGAGGAAGCGCGTCTTCGTCGCGTTGGCCGCCTGCAGCGCGGCGGTGCGCTGGGCCACGCGGTGTTCCAGCACGACGGCGCGGCGCTCTTCCTGGGCCAGCGCGCGCACCAGGCGCCGCACCAGCAGCCAGGCGAAGGCGGCCATCACGATCGGCAGGCCGAACGGCTGCCACAAGGGCTGCATCACGGAAATCATGCCGAAGTGCGACAGCGTGTCGTGCGCATTGGTCGTCAGCATCGCCGCGAACGCGGCGGCCACGCCGGCCAGGTGGCGCCCGCGCAGGCCGCGCGCGGCCTTGAACAGCAGCCACAGCGCGATCAGGGTAACGACGTACAGCGGCGGGTAGGCCCATTGCCGCAGCAGCACCGGCTGGCCGAGGGAAATCATCACGGCGCCGGCGGTGGGCCACAGCACGGCCACGGCCAGCAGGACGCGGGCATACCAGCGCCAGCGCAGCTTCGCCAGTTCCATCGCGAGCAGCCCCATCAGCGAGGCGTTCCAGGCGTGGATCGAGAAGAAGAACCAGTTCGCCAGGTCCGGCGGCAGGGGCGCGCCGCTGGGGTAATAGTTGATGTTGCGGATCGACTGCAGGATCCAGATCAGGCCGAAGGTGCCGATGGCCACCTCGCTGCGCCGCTGCCACCACACCAGCGCCATGAACAGCGCCAGGCCGCCGCCGGCGACGTTGAGCATCTGCGGCAGGCCCACCGACAGGTTCCAGTACCAGGCGTAGCCGGGTTCGAGCGCCTGCATCGGGC
Organism: Betaproteobacteria bacterium; assembly: GCA_005884255.1. GTDB lineage: Bacteria > Pseudomonadota > Gammaproteobacteria > Burkholderiales > Burkholderiaceae_C > VBDL01. Next base: position 4,088 of record VBDL01000249.1, read on the forward strand.
CCAGCTCGATCGGCGACAGCCCGGCGCCGCTGCCCACGGCCACGTCCAGTTCGAGCGTGTTCTCGCCGGCGCGCAGGAAGCCCTCGGGCACCGGCACCAGGTCGGGCAAGGGGCGCGTGTAGCGAGCGACGGCTTCCGGCATCCCGTGGTCGAGCAGCACGCGGCCATTGACGCGCACGACCTTGGCCGCGGTGATGCGGTCGATGCGCGCGGCCCAGGTGGCAGCGGGCGCCTCGGGCAGCGTGAAGTGCAGGCGGTAGCGACCCTGGCCCTTGGTCGGCAGCCCGCGCAGGTGCCACGTGTCGGGCAGCGCGACGGGTGTCCACTGCGGCGCATCGCCGGACGCGAACTCCGCGCTCTGCAGCACGACGCGATCGGCCGGCCTGACGTCACTGGATGGGCTGCCGGATGGCCACAGCAGGGCGAGCGCCAGCGCAACCGCGCCGAGCACCAGCGCGAGCGATGCGAACGGTGCTCATGCTCGGCGAGCTTACGCGACGCCGAGCATGAGTCGGGCTACGGTCGGGCGATCGACAGGCCGAAGAAGTTCTGGTTCGCCGCCACGCTCGTGTACACCGTGAGGCCCACGCTCTTGGGCAGCGGCATCGCGATGATCTCGGAGAAGCTCACCGTGCCGCCGCTGTTCGTCGGGCTGGTGCCCGCCGCCCGGTAGCGCAGGCCATCGCGCGGAGTGTTCTGCGTGAAGCTGTCGATGCGGCCGTTCGATGCGCGCTGGCGCGTGTAGCTCTGAGTGGCGCTGTCCACCGCGGTGACCGTGATCGTCATCTCGTCCAGCGCCGACGCATAGCCGCTGCCGTTGAGCGTGAAGTCCCAGACGTTGTTCACCGTGCCCACCGCCGGCAGGCTCAGCGCGACCTGCTTGGTCGCGACGCTGAAGCCGGTCTGGTTCGGGCGCAGCCGGACCAGCATCAGGCCGTCTGCCGTCTGGAAGGCGAACACGCGATGCGTGGCGCCGGATGCGTCGGTGTATTCGAAGCCGCCATTGCTGCTCGCCTTCAGGTCGCCGGGTGTTGCCGACCAGGTGGTGCAGGCGGCCAGGCCCGCGCAGTCGGCGCCGTTGCTGAATTTGCCGGCGGCGTCCAGCGTGTAGGTGGCGGCCGTCGGGTGCAGCGCGGCTCCCGCGGCATCGCGGGCGTAGCCCATCGAGTTCCAAGTGCCGGCAAGCTCGCTCAGCGCGATCGTCTGCTCCGGGAGGATGAGCGTTGCCTCGGTCTGCCCGCCCGTCGGCGTGTCGCGCGCGACGGTCAGGCCCGACTTCGACACCAGCAGCTGCGTCGTGTCGACGGTGAATGAGCAGCCGCCGTTGTCGAGCAGCGTGTTGATCGAGCCGTCCCAGAACGTGGCCTTCAAGGTGCCGGCATCGAGCTGGAACACGTGGTTGGCCCACTGCGGATCGGTCTCGTTCGGATTGATGGCGCGGTAGCGCCCGCTGCGCAGGCCGGCGCAGGTCGAGGCCACCGGCTGCAGCAGCGTCTGCGTGGCCGCACTGCCGCCGCCGGCGAGCGTGTCGGTCACCTCGCCCAGCGTCGTGCCGGCCTTGTCCAGCGCGGCCGTGAACGCATCGAGCTGCTTGTCCAGCGGGTCGCCGATCACGAAGGTCGCGGTGAGCGGGTTGACGCCGCTCAGGTCGACCACGCCCTTCAGCGCGTCCGTCACCGCGGTGATCGCGCTGGCCACGGTGGCCGCGGTGATCTTGGTCTGCTCCGACGGCTGGAAGGCGTCGTACACGTTCTTCAGGTTGCCTCCGACGATCTGTGAAGCGACGAGTGACGTGAACGGCGTGATGTTGGCGCGCACGACGGAGCCGCCGTTGTCCTCGCTCAGCGAGTACAGCTCCGCGCTGCCGGTGGTCACGCGCATCATGCAAGGCAGGCTGGCGCCGCTGAGGGTCACCGTGTAGCTGCCGTCCGCCAGCGTGGTCGTGCTGCCATTGCCGGCGGCGCACTTGACTTCGACCTGGCCGCCGACGAGGGCGGCTCGGGTCGCAGCAGTGCCGCTGATGCTCAGCGCCGTCGGGGTGGTCGTGGTGGGGGAGTCGCTTCCGCCGCCGCAGGCGAGCAAGGCAAGCGGAAGGGTGGCCGCGGCAACGTGCCGCGCAAGAGCAGTCGTGTTCTTCAATTGCACCTCGGCTGTGATGAAGGGGAACGCTCGGCGGATGAGCCGCGAGCGCTGAGGCGCATTTCAAGGGGCGACGCGAAGCCACGGTATCGGCTGTTCGGCCGAGGCCGGCCATGCCCGGGTGGCCATCGTGAAGAAGTGCCGCAGCGTGCAGGCCGCATCCTTTGACCCCGCTCGATCGTCTTTGCATGGAGCCCACACCCAGGAGCACGAGATGATCCAACGCATGGTGCGTTACACCGTCAAACCCGACCGCGTAGCCGACAACGAGCATTTCATCCGCGACGTGTTCGACGCGCTGCATCGCGCGGCACCGCCCGGCCTGCGCTACGCCAGCTTCCGCATAGACAGCGGCGCGAGCTTCATGCACCTGGTGGCGTATGAGAACGACAGCCATGCGCTGACCGCGTTGCCGGCCTTCCAGGCCTTCGTCGCACAGATCCGCGAGCGCTGCATCGAGCCGCCGGTCACTGTGGATTTGCAGGAAGTTGGATCCTATGGCCATGGATGACACACGCGACCCGATCATTGCGACCCTCGACGAGGGACGTCGGCAGTTCCTCGCGCTGGTCGATGACTTGCGGCCCGACCTGCACCGCTACTGCGCGCGCATGACCGGCTCGGTGGCCGATGGCGAGGATGTCGTGCAGGACACATTGGCGCGCGCCTACTACCTGCTGCCGGAGCTGGCGGCACTGCCGCCGCTGCGCCCGTGGCTGTTCCGCATCGCGCACAACCTGGCCATCGACCACCATCGGCGCGAGGCCTACCGCGTGAGCGAACCGCTGGAGGCGGTGCTGGAGGTGGCCGACGACAGCGTGCCCGAGCCGGAGCAGGCGCTGGCTCGCGAGCAGGCGGTGCGCGCGGCGATCACGTCCTTCCTCGCGCTGGCACCGGCGCAGCGCGGCTGCGTGATCCTGAAGGACGTGCTCGGCCATTCGCTGGAAGAGATCGCCGAGCAGCTCCAGTTGAGCGTGCCGGCGGTGAAGGCCGCGCTGCACCGCGGGCGCAGCACCTTGCGCGCGGTGGCGGCCGAGGTGCAGCCCGCACTGGTCGCGCCGGCGTCGGTGGCGCTCGCGCAATACGCGAGACTGTTCAACGCGCACGACTGGGACGGCGTGCGCGCGCTGCTCGCCGACGACGTGCGGCTCGATCTGGTGTCACGCCGCAAGCTCGCCGGCCGCCGTGAGGTGGAGGTCTACTTCGGCAACTACGAGCGGCTGCGCGGCTGGCGCGTGACGCCGGCGTGGCTCGATGGTCGCGAGGTGCTGGCGGTGCAGCCGCAGGCCGGCGCCGGCTACTTCATCGAGCTCGGCTGGCGCGACGGCCGCGTCGCGACGATTCGCGATTTCCGCTACGTTCCGTATATCGCCCGCGACGCAGCTCTTACGCCGGCCGCCTGACGCTTCCCCCTTTTGGGGGTGTCGCAAGTAAGTGGCGCCTCACCTACGATGCGCTCGTGGGAGTGAACTTCTCCAGCATGCTGCTGCACCAGGGCCCGGATGCGCTGGTGGTGAAGAATGCCGCCGGCCGCGTCGAGCATTGGAACGACGCCGCCGTTACGATCTTCGGCTACACGGCCGCCGAGGCGATGGGCCGGACGCTGCCCGAGCTGATCGTGCCCAAGGACGGCCTCGAAGATGCGCCGGCGCAAGGACGGCTCGCTGGTGCACGTGAGCATCTCGGTGAAGGCGATCGATGATGCGCAGAGTGCGGCGCGCTACATGCTGTGCAGCCTGAAGGACGTCACGCACCTGAAGACCCTGCGCGACGCCAAGCTGGTCGGTGCCAAGTACCGCGAGCTGCTGGAGTCGACGCCCGACGCCATCGTCATCGTCAACATCACCGGCCGCATCATCCTCGCCAACTCGCAGGCCGAGCACGTCTTCGGCCACGCGAGCAGCGAGATGATCGGGCAGCCGGTGGAGATGCTGCTGCCGCATCGCCACCGCTCGGCGCACCTCGGCCATCGCGGCGGCTTCTTCGCGCAGCCGCGCACGCGCGACATGGGCGCCAGCCAGGAGCTCTATGGGCTGCGCAAGAGCGGCGAGGAGTTCCCGGTGGAGATCAGCCTCAGTCCGCTCCAGACCGAGGAAGGCGTGATGGTGATGAGCGCGGTGCGCGACATCACCGCGCGCAAGGCGGACCGGCGGCGCGCCGATCAGAAGTTCCGCGGCCTGCTGGAATCGGCGCCCGATGCGATGGTCATCGTCGACCAGCGCGGCGACATCGTGCTGGTCAACTCGCAGGCCGAGCGCCTGTTCGGCTGGAGCCGCGACGAGCTGCTGGGCAAGAAGATCGAGGTGCTGGTGCCTGCGCGCTTCGGCGACGTGCACCCGCCGCACCGCAACGGCTTCTTCGCCGCGCCCAAGGTGCGCTCGATGGGCAAGGGCCTCGAGCTCTATGGCCTGCACAAGGACGGCACCGAGTTCCCGGTGGAGATCAGCCTGAGCCCGTTGGAGACCGAGGAAGGCCTGTACGTTTCCAGCGCGATCCGCGACGTCACCGAGCGCAAGCGCTTCGAGGCCACGCTGCAGGCTGCGAGCCGCCTGAAGAGC
>VBDL01000852.1:0-819 GCA_005884255.1 Betaproteobacteria bacterium
AGGTCGGTGAGCGCCGCGTCGCGCACCGCGACGCCGTCGACGCTGACCCGGCCCTCGGCCGCATCGTAGAAGCGCAGCAGGAGGTGGAACACGGTGCTCTTGCCGGCGCCGCTCGGGCCCACCAGCGCCACCGTTTCGCCCGGCTGCACGCGCAGGTCGAAGTGCAGCAGCGCGGGGTGTTGCGGGCGCGATGGATAGCGAAAGGTCACGTTCTCCAGCGCGAGCGACGAGCCGCCGACGGTGCGCGGCAGCGCCACCGGCCGCGGCGGCGAGGTGATCGGCGAGCGCGCTCGGTCGCGCCGGCGGCGCGCAGCAGGTCGCCGTACACCTCGGCCAGCACCGCGACGCTGGACACGAGGATGATCACGTAGACGACGGTCTGCCCCAGATGCCCGGCGCTGATCTTGCCTTCGATGACGGCCTGGGTGCCTTGATACAGGCCCCACAACAGCGCGCCGAAGGTCGCGCTGATGATGAACGCGACCAGGAACGAACGCATCCGCGTGCGTTTGATCGCCGTGCCGAACGCGCTCTCGGTCGATGCGTCGAAGCGCTCGGCCTCCCGCGCTTCCTGGGTGTAGCTCTGCACCACCGGAATGGCGTTGAGGATCTCGGCGGCGATCGCGCTCGAGTCGGCCACCCGGTCCTGGCTGGCGCGGCTCAGCTTGCGCACGCGCCGCCCGAAGTACAGCGACGGCAGCACCACCAGCACCAGGATGCCCAGCACCTGCGACATCACATACGGGTTGGTGATGATCAGCATCACCATCGCGCCGATGCCCATCACGGTATTGCGCAGACCCATGCTGAGGCTGGAGC
>VBDL01000852.1:985-2433 GCA_005884255.1 Betaproteobacteria bacterium
GGCGAACAGCGCGAAGAAATGTTCGCGCAGCGCCATCACCCGCGCCCCCGGGTCGGCAGCGACGAGGCCCTGGTCGATCAGCGACTTCAGCGCCACCGGAAACACCAGGGTGCTGACCGCGGCCAGCACGAGGAACACGATGGCGAGCGCGATGCGGCCGCGGTAGGGACGCAGGAAGGGCAGCAGGCCGCGCAGCGAGCGAACGTTCTTGGCGGGGGCGCCGGCGGCCGGTCGCGGGGTGGCTGCGGTCGCGGTCGTCGAGGCGGCGCCAGTCGGCAAGGCATTGGTGGAGTCGGTCATGGCGCGCAGTCTAGCCAACCCCACCACATGAAAAGCCCCTTGGCCCCACCCGGCTTTTGCTGCCGAGGCAAACTTTGCCTAAGCAAATATTGCCTGAGCCGTAATCACCCCATGTCGACCGCCAAGAAACCCCGCTGCCCCGCCTTCTACCAGGGCGACTGCTACGTCATGGCCGAAAGCATGGGGCACCTGCTGTTCCAGCTGATGCTGAGCATGCGCCGCGAGATCGAGACGCGGATGGCCGAGCACGGCCTGACCGATGCGCAATGGAAGCCGTTGTTGATGCTCAAGCTCGGCCGCGCCGGCACCGCGTTCGAGCTGGCGCGCGAGATGTGCGTCGACGCCGGCGCGATGACGCGCATGCTCGACCGGCTCGAGAGCAAGCGGCTGATCGAGCGCGTGCGTTCCGAGACCGACCGCCGCGTCGTCCATCTGCAGCTCACCGCCGAGGGCGAATCCGTCGTCGAGCATGTGCCGCATGTGCTGGCGGCGGTCAACAACGATTTTCTGCGCGGCTTCAACAAGCAGGAGTGGGCGCAGATGAAAGAACTGCTGCAGCGCATGCTGGTCAATGGCCAGGCGATGCAGGCCGAAGCGGAGGGCCCAGGGCCCCGGCAGCGCGCCGGTGCCGATGCGAGCGAGGCCAAGCGCAACCATGCCGCGCCGAATCCGCCGCGTGAAACCCAGCGCAGCGTGCCCGGCGCCTTGCTGACCGCCGCGACGATGGTCGGCGCGGTGCTCGCCACCGCCGCGCTGCTGGCCGGCTGCGCGAGCTCGGCCGGCGTCGCGCCGTCGTCGCACACGCTGCTCACGGCCACGCAGGCCGGCGCCGTCGCCGATGCGTCCGGCACGCCGTGGCCGGCCAGCCCATGGTGGGCCGCCTGGGGCGACCCCGATCTCTCGACCTTGATCGACAAGGCCCTCGCGCGCCAACCCAGCCTGCAGACTGTCCAGGCGCGGCTCGTGCAGGCACAGGCTGCGGTCGATGCGGCCGGCGCGGCGCGCGCCCCGCAGGTCAACGGCTCGCTCGCTCTCACCGACCAGCGCTTCTCGCAGAACGGGCTGGTGCCGCCGTCGCTCGCCGGAGCGGTCCGCTGGAACAACAGCGCGCAGATCGACGCGAGCTGGGAGCTCGACCTGTTCGGCCG
>VBDL01000250.1 GCA_005884255.1 Betaproteobacteria bacterium
GTCGGCGCCCTCGGGCAGAACGGTGTCGGCCGGCAGCATGCTGTCGACGCCGACCTCAATCACCTCGGTCAGCGTGGGTACGCGAGGCGGTGATCCAGGGCGGCCGTCACCCGTCATGCTGTACCTACGACGTGATGGGTGATGCGGTAACCGCACGCCTCGTACTGGCGCCAGCGGCGGCGAGCCGCGTCGCGGTCGGCCGGCTCGTTGGACACCACCTCGATGACGCGCGCGAAGGCCTCGCAATCGAGTTGCGGCTCCAGCCCCAGCTGCAGCAGCACGTCGTTGTGCGGCGGTGCGACGCCCGCGTCCACCAGCCAGATCGGCGTGCTTGCCATGGCGCGCGGCAGCGTGGCGCCGGCGCGCGCATGGACATGCGGGATGAATTCCAGGTCGTCGAACACCCACAAGAGCTTGTCTAGGCGACCGAGGGTGTCCGCCGGACCGCTCACCACCACCCGGGCATTGCTGCGGTACGCCTTGCGCAACAGTCGGCAGGCGTAGGCGAGCTTGTCAGGCACGCCCGAGTGGAAGGTGATGTCGGTCACGGCTTGACGGTCATGCCTTGGCCTTGGCGCCGCGTTTCGACGCGCTGGGCTTCGCCTGCGACAGCACGAAGTGCGTCAGCAGGCCCACCGGGCGGCCGGTGGCGCCCTTGGCGGCGCCGGATTTCCACGCGGTGCCGGCGATATCCAGGTGCGCCCAGCGGTACTTCTTGGTGAAGCGGCGCAGGAACATCGCCGCGGTGATGGCCCCGCCGGCGCGCGGCCCGACGTTGGCCATGTCGGCGAAGTTGCTCTTCAGCACCTCGTCGTACTCGTCGTCCAGCGGCATGCGCCAGGCCGGGTCGAGCGCCGACTTGCCGGCGGCCAGCAGCGACGAGGCCAGCTCGTCGTCGGCGCTGAACAGGCCCGAGTTGTGATTGCCCAGCGCGATGACGCAGGCGCCGGTCAGCGTGGCGATGTCGACCACCGCCGCCGGCTTGAAGCGCTCGGCGTAGCTCAGCGCATCGCACAGGATCAGGCGGCCTTCGGCATCGGTGTTGAGGATCTCGATGGTCTGGCCCGACAGGCTGGTCACCACGTCGCCCGGCTTGATGGCGCGGCCGCTGGGCATGTTCTCGCAAGTGGGGATCACGCCGATCACGTTCAGCGATGGCTTCAGCTCGCCGACCGCGCGCATCGTGCCGAGCACGCTGGCGGCGCCGCCCATGTCGAACTTCATCTCGTCCATCTCGGCCGACGGCTTGATCGAGATGCCGCCGGTGTCGAAGGTGATGCCCTTGCCGACCAGCACGACCGGCGCCTCGCCCTTGGCGCCGCCCTCGTAACGCAGCACGATGAACTTCGGCGGCTCCTCGGAGCCCTGGGACACGGCGAGGAAGGCCCCCATGCCGAGCTTCTCGGCATCCTTGCGCTCGAGCACTTCCACCTTCAGGCCGTGCGCCTTGCCCAGGCGCTTGGCCTCATCGGCCAGATAGGTGGGCGTGCAATGGTTGCCCGGGCGGTTGGCGCATTCACGCGCCAGCTGCACGCCGGCGGCGATGGCCTGGCCGCGCGTCAGCGCCTGCGCCACCTCGCCGGCCTGCGCCTTGCCGTTGAGCAGGCTGACCTTGGCCATCGGCGGTGCTTCCGGCGCGCTCGGCTTGGTGTGGCGGTACACGTAGGTGGCATCGCCGACCGCGGCAACCAGCGCCTCGGCGTGCGTGGCACCCAGCTCGTCGCCGCCGGCCGACGCTACAGCGACATGCTTGACGCCCAGGCCCTTGAGCGTGCCCAGCGCGTTGCTCGCCGCCGTCTTGAAAGCCTTGGCCGAACCGTCGGCAGCCGCCGCGAACACCACGCGCGGCGCCTTCACGCCAGCGCAGCGATGCAGATACAACGTGCGCCCGGCCTTGAACGCGAAGTCGCCGTGCTTGACGGCGTCGTTCAGCGCCGCGGCAAGCGGCTTGTCCAGCGATGCGGGTGCAGCATCGCCGACGAGCACCACGATCAGGGCGTCGGCATTGATCGCGGCCAGGGTGTCGGCCGCAGCGATCTGAGAGCGGAAGTCCATAATGCGATGCGTCCTTGTGGGACGCTGTATTTTTTGACGCGTCGATGTTAGTCGATTCCACCCTTCGCCGAGACCTCGCGCGCACCTTCGGCGCCACGCTGACGGTCATCCTCACCATCGTGCTGACGATGATGCTGATCCGCACGCTGGGCCTCGCTGCCGGCGGCTCGGTGGCGCCGCAGGACGTGGTGCTGCTGCTGGGCTACACCGCGCTCGGCCAGCTGCCGACGATGCTCGGCCTATCGCTGTTCGTCGCCACGGTGGCCACGCTCGGGCGCATGTACCGCGACAGCGAGATGACCATCTGGTTCGCCAGCGGCGTCGGGCTGATGCGCTTCGTGCGCCCGGTGGTGCGCATGAGCTGGCCGGTGCTGCTGGTGATCGCCCTGCTCGCCTTCTTCGTCTGGCCCTGGGGCAACCAGAACAGCGCCGATCTGCGCGCGCGTTACGAGCAGCGCTCGGATCTGTCGCGTGTCGCGCCCGGCCAGTTCCAGAGCTCGCGCGACGGGCAGCGCGTGTTCTTCGTCGAGCGCAGCGGCGATGACAACGTCAGCAGCAAGGGCGTGTTCATCCTTGCGGCCAGCGGCGACAAGGAAGCGGTGACCACCGCGCACCGCGGCTACCTCGAGAACCAGGGCAGCGACCGCTTTCTCGTGCTCGAGCGCGGCCAGCGCAACGAGGAGAACCGCGCCACCGGCGAGAGCACACTGGCGCGCTTCGAGACCTACCACGTGCTCGCCAGCGAGCGGGCCTTGCGCGACGTGAAGGAGCGCCCGCCCAAGGCCAAGCGCACGCTCGAGCTGCTGCGCGAGCCCACCGCGCCGAACCAGGGCGAGCTGGTGTGGCGCTTCGGCCTGGTGGCCGCGGCGATCAACCTGCTGCTGCTGGGCATCGGCCTGGCGGCCAACAACCCGCGGCGCGCGAACAACTGGAACCTGCTCGTCGCGCTGCTCGGCTTCGTCGTCTACTTCAACCTGATCAACCTGTCGCAGGCCTGGGTCGGGGGTGGCCGCTACACCCTCGGGCAGGCGATGACCGCGCTGCACGGTGGCGCCTTCCTGCTCGCCATCGGGCTGCTGTGGTGGCGCGAGCGCGGCAGCACCTTGTTGCTCCGATGAAGACCGTCCGCCGCCTGCTCTACCGCGACATCGTCGGCGCCGTCTCGTACGTGGCGCTGGCCTTCATGTCGCTGTTCTTCTTCATCGATTTCGTCGACGAGCTCGACGACGTCGGCCGCCAGGGCTACACCGCGGGCCATGCGGCGCTGCATTCGCTGCTGCTGCAACCGGGGCACTTCTACGAGCTGGTGCCGATTGCCGTGCTCATCGGCACCATCTATGCGCTGTCGCGCATGGCGCAGGCCTCGGAATACACCATCCTGCGCACCGGAGGCCTGGGGCCGGGCCGCGCGCTGGCGCTGCTGGCCACGCTGGGCGCGATCTTCGCGCTGCTTACTTTCGTGGTGGGCGACTACATGGCGCCGCTCTCCGAGCGCCAGGCGGTCATCGTGAAGGCGCGCTTTTCCGGCGGCATGAAGTTCGGCGGCGCCGGCGCCTGGCTGCGCGACAGCCCGCCGTCCCCCACGCACACGCACAGCGTCAACGTCAACGTCGCTGGCACGGGCCCCGGCGGAGACCTCGAAGGCGTGCGCATCTTCGAGTTCGATGCCGACGGCCGGTTGCTGCGCCGCATCGCCGCCGAGCACGGCCAGGTGGGCCACGGAGGGCAGGAGGCCACCTGGGAGCTGGAGCAGGCGCGCATCACCGATTGGCGCAGCGCCGGCGGCGCCACGAGCGGGCAGGTCAAGCATGAGCAGCTCGGCCAGCTCGAATGGCCGAGCACGCTGTCGGCCAACGTCGTCGCGGCCGCGCTGCTGCCGGTGACGACGATGACCACCGTCGACCTCTGGCGCTATACCGCGCACCTGGCCGACCAGGAGCAGGCTGCGCAGCGCTACGCGATCCAGTTCTGGAAGAAGGCGCTGTACCCGATGGCCTGCCTCGTGATGATGGCGCTGGCCCTGCCCTTCGCCTATCTGCACGGCCGCGCCGGCGGCGTGAGCCTGAAGGTCTTCGGCGGCATCATGCTGGGCATCAGCTTCGTGCTGCTGAACAACGTGGCCGGCCACCTCGGCCTGCTGCGCAACTGGACACCGTGGCTCACCGCCGCGATGCCCAGCGCCATCTACCTGCTGATGTCGCTCGGCGCGTTCACGTGGCTGGTGCGCAACCGATGAAGGGGCTGCTGCTGATCGCCCATGGCGCACGCAACCCCGACTGGGCGGCGCCCTTTCACGACATGGCCGAGCGCGTCCGCGCTGCACAGCCGGGTGTGCCGGTGGAACTGGCCTTTCTCGAGCTGATGAGCCCGACGCTGATCG
>VBDL01000251.1 GCA_005884255.1 Betaproteobacteria bacterium
CGGTGCCGCGGATCATGCGGAACAGCGTCGACTTGCCGGCGCCGTTGGGGCCGATGATGCCGACGATGGCGCCGGCGGGGATCTTGAAGCTCAGGTTGTCGATCAGCAGACGATCGCCGAAGCTCTTCGACACGCCCTTGAACTCGATCACCTCATTGCCCAGGCGCTCGGCCACCGGGATGAAGATTTCGTTGGTCTCGTTGCGGCGCTGATAGTCGACGTCGCTCAGCTCCTCGAAGCGGGCCAGGCGCGCCTTGCTCTTGGCCTGGCGGCCCTTGGCGTTGGAGCGCACCCACTTCAGCTCTTCCTTCATCGCCTTGATGCGCGCGTCTTCCTTCTTCTGCTCGACCTCCAGGCGGCGCTCCTTCTGGTCGAGCCAGTCGGAATAGTTGCCCTTCCAGGGAATGCCCTGACCGCGGTCGAGCTCGAGGATCCACTCGGCGGCGTTGTCGAGGAAGTAGCGATCGTGGGTGATGGCCACCACGGTGCCGGGGAAGCGCTGCAGGAAGTGCTCCAGCCACTCCACCGACTCGGCGTCCAGGTGGTTGGTCGGCTCGTCGAGCAGCAGCATGTCCGGCTTGGACAGCAGCAGGCGGCACAGCGCGACGCGGCGCTTCTCGCCGCCGGACAACACGCCGATGGTCGCGTCCCACGGCGGCAGGCGCAGCGCGTCGGCCGCCAGCTCCAGCTGCAGGTCGGTGTTCTCGCTGCCGGCGGCGGCGATGATCGCCTCCAGCTCATGCTGCTCGGAGGCCAGCTTGTCGAAGTCGGCGTCCGGCTCGGCATAGGCGGCATAGACCTCGTCGAGCCGCTTCTTCGCCGCCAGCACGCCACCGATGCCCTGCTCCACCGCCTGGCGCACGCTCTGCTCGGGGTCGAGCTGCGGCTCCTGCGGCAGATAGCCGATCTTCAGGTCGGGCATCGGCACGGCCTCGCCTTCGATGTCCTTGTCGAGGCCCGCCATGATCTTCAGCAGCGTCGACTTGCCCGAGCCGTTGACGCCGAGCACGCCGATCTTGGCGCCGGGGAAGAAGGACAGCGAGACATCCTTGAGGATCTGACGCTTCGGCGGAACGATCTTGCCGACGCGGTTCATGGTGAAGACGTACTGGGCCATTGGGGAATCCTTGTGCGGACCCGTATTGTCGCCGGGCGCGACGTTCGCCTTCCGCGCGCCGCATGTCCGTCATCGGCGGGATGGATTTTCCCCGGGGGTGACCTATGCTGCGCAGCAGGCCCTGGGCAGCGTGGCGCCCGCATGCCGCGCGTCATCACAATGAGCGGAGGTCGTCATGACTCGACGCTTCAAGCACGCCAGGTGGCTCCTGGCCGCGGCCTGCTATGCCGGTTTCGCCGGCGCCAGTTTCGCCCACGACGACCCGAGCGAGGCCGCGAGCAGCCCACCGGGCAAGTTCGGCCGCGTCAGCTTCCCGACCAGCTGCACGCCAGCCGCGCAAGCGCAGTTCGACCGCGCGCTGGCGATGCTGCATTCATTCTTCTTCCCCGAGACGGTCAAGGCCTTCGAGGCAATCCCGCAGATCGATCCCGGCTGCGCCATCGCCTACTGGGGCCTGGCCGTCAGCCAACGGCCGAATCCGCTGGTCGGACCCTTCGATGCCGCAACGCTCAAGCGCGGTTTCGACGCCGTCGAGAAGGGCGAGGCGATCGGCGCGAAGACACAGCGCGAGCGCGACTGGCTGGCGGCGATCAGGGAGTTCTACAAGGACTACGCCACCGTCGACCAGGACACGCGCGCGAAGAACTACGAACGAGCGATGGAGGCGCTCGTGGCGCGCTACCCCGATGACCTCGAGGCGAAGATCTTCTACGCGCTGGCGCTCAACGAGACCTACGACCACAAGGACAAGAACTACGCGGCTCTGCTGAAGGCGGCACGGCTGCTCGAGGAAGTGGAGCCCAAGCTGCCGGACCACCCCGGCGTCACGCACTACATCATCCACAGCTACGATTTCGCGCCGATCGCACAGCGCGGCGTTGGGGCGGCGGATCGCTACGCGCAGATCGCGCCGGACTCGCCCCATGCGGTGCACATGCCCTCGCACATCTACTCCCAGGTCGGGCTGTGGGACAAGTCGATCGCCGCCAACGAGCGCGCCATCGCCGTGAGCCGCGCCTACATGGCGCGCGTCAAGCTCGACGGGCTGTACGGGGCCATCCCCCATGCCTGGGACTTCATGGAGTACGCCTACCTGCAACTGGGCCGCGACGACCTGGCGAAGGCCGTGATGGACGAGAGCAATGCGGTGGACAAGCTGTATGCCCCGCGCCCGTTGAGCTACACGGCGCCGTCGGCCATTCCCGCGCGCTACATGCTCGAACGCCAGGACTGGAAGGGCGCCGCAGCGCTGCAGCCCTCGCCTCTGGTGACCAAGGCCGCGGCCGCGTCGCCGGCTGCCCTGGCGATCACCCACTTCGCTCGTGCCATGGGTGCCGCGCGCAGCGGCGATGCGGCCGCCGCGCAGGCCGACATCGACAAGCTGCTGGCCATCCGCAGCGGCCTCGAGAAGGCCAACCAGGCCTATTGGGCCGGCCAGGTCGAAATCCAGATCCTCGCCGCGCAGGGCTGGCTCGCGCAGGCGCGCGACGACAAGGCGCAGGCGCGCCAGCGACTGGCGGCCGCCGCCGATCTGGAAGATGCCAGCGAGAAACATGTCACGATGGAACACCGCCTGTACCCGGCGCGCGAGCAGTACGCCGATCTCCTGCTGATGCAGGGCGACAGCGCCGAGGCGCTGAAGCACTACGAAGCGTCGCTCGCCAGCACGCCAAACCGCCTGCGCGGCTGGTACGGTGCCGCCAAGGCGGCGCAGGCCGGCGGCGACAAGGGCAAGGCAGCGGCCTACTTTGCCAAGCTGGCGGAGCTGACGCGCAGCGCGGGCACGGATCGCGCGGAGGTGCGCGAAGCGCGCATGCAAGTGGCGAGCCGATGAGGTGGTGCGCCGTCTGGACGCGACGCGGCGCGCTGCTCGCGCTGGCGGCGCTGTGCGCGGTCGGCGTCGAGCGCGCTGTGGCGGCGGGCACCGAAGACGACGAGGCCTGGCGCATGGATCCTGACCTCGCGGCAGGCAAGGGCGCGCTCGACGCCAAAGACTGGGATCACGCCATCCGCCACCTCGAAGCGGCGGCGCTGCGCGATACCCGCAACGCCGATATCCAGAACTACCTCGGCTTTGCGCACCGGCAGCGCGGCGATATCGACGCCGCTTTCGTCCACTACGATCGCGCCCTGTGCCTCGATCCGCGGCACCGCGGCGCGCACGCATACCTCGGCGAGGCCTACCTGATGCAAGGCAATGTGCCCAAGGCCGAGGAGCACCTCGCGGCGCTGCGCGGCATCTGCCTGATTCCCTGCGGCGAGGTCGACACACTGGCGCGAGCGATCGACACGTACCGGGCCGGTGGCCGGCGGTGATCCCGCGCGGCGGGTACAATGCCGACACCAGCGCACGCTCCAGTCACTGCGCTGCTGTCACTTCTGACGCGAGCCTCAAGCGCTCTCCCCGTCTTCTGCCTGCGACTGGCGCTCCACCTGCGAGCGACGGGCCGATCTCTCATTGCATCCCATGTCGTTCGATTCTCTCGGCCTGTCCGAGCCGTTGCTGCGTGCTGTTCACGAACAGGGCTACACCACGCCCACGCCGATCCAGGCACAAGCCATTCCTGCTGTCCTCAAGGGCGGCGACCTGCTCGCCGGCGCACAGACCGGCACCGGCAAGACCGCCGGCTTCACCTTGCCCTTGCTGCAGCGCCTGAGCGCCGAAGGCCCCAAGCGCGACGCGCGTGGCCGCATCGCGATCCGTGCGCTGATCCTCACGCCGACGCGCGAGCTCGCCGCGCAGGTGGAAGAGAGCGTGCGCACCTACGGCAAGCACCTGCGGCTGACCAGCATGGTGATGTTCGGCGGCGTCGGCATGCAGCCGCAGATCGACAAGCTCAAGCGTGGCGTCGACATCCTGGTGGCCACGCCCGGCCGCCTGCTCGACCACCACGGCCAGGGCACGCTGGACCTGAGCCATGTGCAGATCTTTGTGCTCGACGAGGCCGATCGCATGCTCGACATGGGCTTCATCCACGACATCAAGAAGGTGCTCGCGGTGCTGCCGCCGAAGAAGCAGAGCCTGCTGTTCTCGGCCACCTTCAGCGACGAGATCAAGGGCCTGGCCGACCGTCTGCTGAACACGCCGGCGCTGATCGAAGTAGCGCGCCGCAACGCCACCGCCGACACCATCTCGCAGAAGATCCACCCGGTCGACCGCGACAAGAAGAAGGAACTGCTGGCGCACCTGATCAAGCAGGGCGACTGGCACCAGGTGCTGGTGTTCACGCGCATGAAGCACGGCGCCAACCGCCTGGTCGAATATCTGAACAAGGAGGGCATCACCGCGATGGCCATCCACGGCAACAAGAGCCAGGGTGCGC
>VBDL01000252.1 GCA_005884255.1 Betaproteobacteria bacterium
CCCCACCTCGAGCTGGCGCTGCGCACCGTGTGACAAGGCACCGGCCAGCACATTGAGCCGCTCGCCCAGGCCCACGCGCGTGGCAATGGCCGCGGCCTCGTCGTAGCGCGTGCGCTCGTCGCGCGCGCGGGCCCAGAAGCGCAGGCTGCTGCCGCTGCGCGCGAGCACCGCGAGCGCGAGGTTGTCGAGCACGCTCAGGCGCTTGAACACGCTGGTGATCTGGTAGGAGCGCGCCAGCCCGCCCAGCACGCGGCGGTGCAGGCCGAGCAGCGTGATGTCGGCGTTGTCGAAGAGGACACGCCCGCTGTCCGAAGCGATCGCACCGGAGATCTGATGCAGCAGCGTCGTCTTGCCGGCGCCATTCGGCCCGATCAGCGCGTGCACTTCGCCGCGGCGCACGCTCAGGTTCGCATGGTCGGTGGCCGTCAACCCGCCGAAGCGCTTGACCAGATTTTCTATCTGCAGCAACACCGTCATGCGCGCCTCCGCGCAAACACGCCGGTCAAGCCGCGCGGCGCGGCCAGCACCACGAGCAGCAGCACGGCGCCGACGCCGAACTGCCAGTGGATGGTGTAGCCCTGCGCCAGCTCCTCCAGCAGCATCAGCACCACGGCGCCGAGCAGGCCGCCGTACAGGTGGCCGACGCCGCCGACGATGACCATCACCATCAGCGCGCCGGACTGGCTCCAGTGCATGGAGGCGGGGCTGACGATGCCGCTGTGGCTGGCGGCGAGCGCGCCCGCGAGCCCCGCGAGTGCGCCGGCGAGCGCGAAGGCGATCAGCTTGTGGCGGTAGACCGGGAAACCGATCGCCGCCATGCGCGTCTCGTTCTCGCGCAGCGCCTGCAGCACCTGGCCGAAGCGCGCGTTGAGCAGGCGCCACACCGCGACGAAGCCCGCTGCGCAGACCACGAGCACCACGTAGTAGAAGACCGTGTCGTTGGCCAGATCGAGACCGGCGAGCCGGGGACGCGCGGGCAGCGACAGCCCGTCCTCGCCGCCGTAGTCGCGCAGCGAGACGATCAGGTAATACAGCATCTGCGCGAAGGCCAGCGTGATCATGATGAAGTACACGCCGCGCGTGCGCAGGCAGATCGCGCCGATCGCGCAGGCGCAGGCGCCGCCGAGCGCGAAGGCCAGCGGCCACGCCAGCCAGGCCGACGCGAAGCCGTGCTGCATCAGGATGCCGACGGCGTAGCCACCGACACCCATGAATGCCGCATGCCCGAAGCTGACCATGCCGCCGAAGCCGAGGATCAGGTTCAGGCTCGTCGCGGCCAGCGCGAAGATCAGGATGCGGCTGGCCAGCCCGATGTAGAAGCCGCCATCCAGCGCCTGGGCCAGCGGCGG
The DNA here is from genome assembly GCA_005884255.1 of Betaproteobacteria bacterium. Lineage (GTDB taxonomy): Bacteria > Pseudomonadota > Gammaproteobacteria > Burkholderiales > Burkholderiaceae_C > VBDL01. The sequence continues at coordinate 1,350 of VBDL01000252.1, forward strand.
CAGCGCGAGCAGGACGACCAGCACGATGAAGGCGAAGCGGGCGTGCACTGCATGGTCCAACAGGCTGCGCGCCGCGGGGGCGATGGGCACCGCAGTCATGGCATCAACTCCGTCAAAAAATTCAGCCACGCGCCGGGAACAAGCCCTCGGGCTTCCAGAACAGCACGATGGCCATCAACACATAGATCAGCATCGAGGCGAGCGCCGCGGGCACGACGCTGCGCCCCACCGTATCGACGACGCCAACGAGCAGCGCGCCGAACAACGCGCCGCGGATCGAGCCGATGCCGCCGATCACGATGACCACGAAGGCGAGGATCAGGATGCTCTCGCCCATGCCCACCTGCACCGCCACCAGCGGGCCCAGCATCGCGCCGGCCACCGCGCACAGCGCCGCGCCGATGGCGAACACCCCGGTGAACAGCGCGCGCACGTTCGAGCCCATGGCCGTCGCCATCTCGCGGTTCGAGGCGCCGGCGCGCACCCGCATGCCCAGGCGCGTGCGCGCGATGAGCCCGTACAGCCCGAGCGCCACCGCGAGGCCGACGCCGATGACGAGCAGGCGGAACGCCGGATAGTCCAGCCCCCGCCACAGCGTCACCGGCCCGGCGAGCGCCGCCGGCGGATTCAACAGGATCGGCTGCGGACCCCACAGCATGCGCACCGCCTCGTTGCACATCAGCAGCACGGCGAAGGTGCCGAGCACCTGCGACAGGTGATCACGCTGGTACAGGCGCCGCAGCACGCTGACCTCCAGCGCCACGCCGAACAGCGCGGTGCCGGCCACGCCGGCGGCCAGGCCGAGCGCGAACGAGCCCGAGGCCTGCGCCGCCGCCGCGGTGAGGTAGGCGCCCACCATGTACAGCGACCCGTGGGCCAGGTTGATCATGTCCATGATGCCGAACACCAGCGTCAGGCCGGCGGCCAGCAGGAACAGCATCAGGCCGAACTGCAGGCCGTTGAGCGCCTGCTCGAGGATCAGTGCGAGGCCCATCGCCGCCTACATCTTGCAGGCTGCGACGTAGGCGTCGGCATGGGCCTTGAACACCGGGCGCAGCGTGCGGTTGGTGACGCGGCGCTGCGCATCGCGCGCGACGATGCGCAGGTAGTAGTCCTGCACCGGATAGTGGTTCTTGTTGAACCTGAACTCGCCGCGCACCGACTTGAAGTGCGCCGCCTCCAGCGCCTGGCGCAGCGCGTCCTTCTGCTCGATGCGGCCCTTGACGTCACGCACCGCGCCGTCGATCAGCATCGCGGCGTCGTAGCCCTGCGATGCATACAGGCTCGGCAGGCGGCCGTACTCCTTCTCGAAGTCGGCGACGAAGCGCTTGTTCTGCGGATTGTCGAGATCGTGCGCCCATTGCGAGGTGTTGAACATGCCGAGCATCGGCTCGCCGACCGCGCGGATCACGTCCTCGTTGGCGGAGAAGCCGGGGCCGAACAGCACCACGTCCTTCGACAGGCCGGAGGCGACGAACTGCTTGATGAAGTTGATGCCCATGCCGCCGGGCAGGAAGATGTACATCGCGTCGGGCTGGCTCGCGCGCACCTGTGCGAGCTCCGGCGCGTAATCGAGCTGGCCGAGCTTGGTGTAGATCTCCTGCGTGACCTCGCCCTTGTAGTAGCGCTTGAAGCCGGCCAGAGCATCCTTGCCCGCCGGATAGTTCGGCGCCAGCAGCGCCACCTTCTTGAAGGCCTTGTCCTGCATCGTCTGGCCCACGGCCTCGTGCAGGTTGTCGTTCTGCCAGGCCACGTTGAAGAAGTATGGGTTGCACTGCTCGCCGGCGTATTGCGACGGGCCGGCGTTGGCGCTGATGTAGAAGGTCTTGGACTCGAACACCGGCTGGCCCACCGCGAGCATCACGTTGGAGAACACCACGCCGGTCATGAAGTCGACCTTGTCGCGCTTGAGCAGGCGCTCGGTGGTCTGCCGCGCCGACTCGGGGCTTTGCTGATCGTCGGCGACGATCACCTCCGCGGGCAGGCCGCCGAGCTTGTTGCCGGTGTGCTTGAGCGCGAGCTGGAAGCCATCGCGGATGTCTAGCCCCAAGCCCGAGCCCGGGCCGGACAAGGTGCTCAGCAGGCCGATCTTCACGCGGTCGGCCGCGTGCGCGGCGCCGGCGAGGGCGCACGATGCGAGAGCGGCGGACACGGCCAGGCGTGTGAAACGGAACATCACGGTCTCCTCGGGAGGGTTGGATCAGGGCGTGCGCAGGCGGAAGCGCTGCAGCTTGCCGGTCTCGGTGCGCGGCAGCTCGCGGCGGTAGTCGATGGCGCGCGGGTATTTGTAGGGCGCGATGCTGGCCTTGACGAAGTCCTGCAGCGTTCGCGTCAACGCGTCGCCCGGCGCATGCCCGTCGCGCAGCACGACGAAGGCCTTGACGATCTGGCCGCGCTCGGCATCGGGTGCACCGATCACCGCGCACTCGGCCACCGCCGGATGCTTGAGCAGCGCCTCCTCGACCTCGGGCGCGCCGATGTTGTAGCCGGCCGAGACGATCATGTCATCGGTGCGCGACTGGTAGTGGAAGTAGCCATCGGCATCCATCACGTAGGCGTCGCCGGTGTAGTTCCAGCCGTCGCGCACGTAGCTGCGCTGGCGCTCGTCGTCGAGGTAGCGGCAGCCGGTCGGGCCCTTCACCGCCAGCAGCCCCGGCACGCCGGGCGGCAGCGGGCGGCCGTGCTCGTCCATCACGCAGGCGCGGTAGCCAGGCACCACGGTGCCGGTGGCGCCGGGCCGTGCATGCTGCTCGTCGGCCGAGATGAAGATGTGCAGCATCTCGGTGGCGCCGATGCCGTCGATCAGCTCGATGCCGGTGTGCTGCTTCCACAGCGCGCGCGTCGCCGCGGGCAGGAACTCGCCGGCGGATATGCACTTGCGCAAGGACCCGCCCTGCGGCTGCGACAGCCGCCGGCGCCCGGCCTCTTCGGCCATGCCGCGGTACGAGGTAGGCGCGGTGAACAGCACGGTGGCGCCGAACTCGGGAACGGCGTCGAGCAGCGCGGCCGGGCCGGCCTTCTCGAGCAGCACCGTGCAGGCGCCGACGCTCATCGGGAACAGCACCAGGCCGCCGAGGCCGAAGGTGAAGGCCAGCGGCGGGCTGCCGATGAACACGTCCTCCGCGTCGACACGCAGCACATGCCGCGGCCAGCACACGCACGCCGCTAGGATGTCGCGATGGAAATGCATCGTGCCCTTGGGCACGCCGGTGGTGCCGGACGTG
>VBDL01000235.1:0-1086 GCA_005884255.1 Betaproteobacteria bacterium
CAGCAGCATGTCGCCCGAGCAGGCCGACAAGCCGTCGCCGCCGGTGCCCGGGTGCAGGCCGGCGCGCGTGAGCGCCTGGCCGGTCTCGACGCTGCAGGTCACGCCGTCGCCGACGCGGCCGTCGGCGCGCAAGGTGATGAGCGCCGCATCGGGCTGATCGCGGTAGCGTTGTTTCAACGGCGCCTGCACGGCGCGCAAGGCCTCGGCTCTCATCGCGCACCTCCGCAAGGCAGTTGCGATGCTGGCTTTCTACCACCGCTACCAGGTGTCGATGAAGCCTCTTCTTGTGCGCAATGGTTGCGCGGCGACCGAACTCAGGCCGCGCGCCAGCCAGCGCCGCGTGTCGGCGGGGTCGATCACGTCGTCGATTTCCAGGTGGCTGGCCATGTTGGTGGCGCGGCCACGCTCGATGGCCTGCGCGACGAGCTTGTCGAACAACGCATCGCGCTCGCCCGCCGGCGCGGCCTCCAGCTCCTTGCGGAAACCGAGGCGCACGGAGCCCTCGATGCCCATCGCGCCGAACTCGCCGCTCGGCCACGCGCAGGTGGCCATCGGCGCGTGGAAGTGCCCTGCAGTGAGCGCCATCGCGCCCAGGCCGTAGCCACGGCGCAACACCACACTGAACACCGGCACGCGCAGGGCCGCCGCGGTGACGAAGATGCGCGCGGCCTTGCGCACCATCGCCGTCTTCTCGCTGTCGGGGCCGACCATGAAGCCGGGCGTGTCGACCAGCGTGATCAGCGGCAGCCCGAAGGCATCGGCCAGCTGCATGAAGCGCGCGAGCTTGTCGCAGGCACTCGCATCGAGCGCACCGCCGAGGTGGCGGCAGTGGCTGGCGGCGATGGCCACCGCGCGGCCCTCGATGCGCGCCAGCGCGGTGACGACGCCGAGCCCGAACTCGCGGCGCAGCTCCATCAGCGAGCCGCGGTCGGTGAGCGTCGCGAGGACGGCGCGCACGTCGTACACCGCGTTGCGGTTCTCCGGCAGCGCGTGGCGCAGCGTGCGCTGATCGTCGGCCTCCCCCGTTGGCAGCGCGCCCTGAAAGTAGCCGAGGTACTGCTTGGCCGCGCGCACCGCGGCCGCCTC
>VBDL01000235.1:1122-13309 GCA_005884255.1 Betaproteobacteria bacterium
GTCGTCCGGCGCCACCACGCCGAGCCCGCCGCCTTCGATCATCGCCGGCCCGCCCATGCCGACGCTGGCGTTCTTCGTCGCGATGATCACATCGCTGCAGCCGAGCAGCGCCGCATTGCCGGCGAAGCAGCGCCCGGCGACGATGCCCACCCGCGGCACCTGCCCCGACAGCGCCGCATAGCGCGCAAAGCTCGTGCAGTCGAGGCCGGCGACGATGGGCCAATCGACATCGCCGGGGCGCCCGCCGCCGCCCTCGGCGAACAGGACCACCGGCAATCCTTGCCGCTCGGCAATGTCGAGCAGCCGGTCGGTCTTCTTGTGGTTGAACACGCCTTGCGTGCCGGCGAGCACGGTGTAGTCGTAAGCGAGCACCGCGCAGCGCGCGCGCTCCGCGCCGAACTGCGCCGCGTTGACGGTGCCGATGCCGGTGATCAGGCCATCGGCCGGCGTGTTGCGCATCAGGTCGTCGACGCTGCGCCGCGAGCGCTGCGCGGCGATGGCGAGCGACCCGTATTCGACGAAGCTGCCGTCGTCGAGCAGGTCGGCCACGTTCTCGCGCGCGCTGCGCATTCCCTGCGCGTGGCGCTTGGCGATCGCGTCGGGGCGCGCGGCGTCCTGCGTGAGCGCCTGTCGCTCGAGCAGCGCGGCCAAGTCGGCGCGCGGCGTGTCGAGATCGCGCGGGGTTTCGCGCGGCGCCGCGGCCGCCGGCGCGCCGAGCGCGATCTCCAGCAGCCCCTGCTCCTGCTGCACCACATCGCCCACCGCGGCGTGCACCGCGAGCACGGTGCCGGCGGCAGGCGCCTCCAGCGGCACCTCCATCTTCATCGATTCGAGCAGCAGCAGCACCTGACCGGCGGCCACGGCCTGGCCGGGCTGCACCTCGATGCCGATCACGCTGCCATGCACGGGCGAGCTCAGGATGTGGCGTTTCATGCGGCCATCCTCCGCGAGAGCGGCGGCCAGCGACCGTCACTTCGGCGACAAAGCGACACAAGCCGCACCGCCGCAGCGACAATGGCGCCCTCGCCGCCCCCCTGCGCCGCCCCTCGTGAGCCCGACCCGCCTGTTGACCGTTGTCGCGCTGCTGTGCGCCGCGCTCGGCCACGCCGTGGCGGCCGACAGCGGCGAGCTCGCGCGGCTGCTCGACCGCGCACAGGCCGCGGTGCGCGTCGATCCGGAGCGCACGCGGCAACTGGCCGAGCAGGCCCTGCAGACACTGGGCCCCGGCCCCGATGCCGACGCGGCGCTGGCCGACCAGCGGCTGCGCGCGCACCTGCTGCTGTGCGATCACCACGCCGAGCGCGACCGTGCCGCCGCCGAGCAGCACGCGGCCCAGGCGCGCCTCGTGCTCCCCACCGCGGCGCGCCAGGGCCTGCGCGCGATGCTGCTCACCTGCGAGGGCGACATGCACGAGCTGGCCGGCGACAGCGCGCAGGCCGCCGCTCTTTATGAGCAGGCCGTGAATGCCGCCGAGCAGGCGCGCGACGACGAGATGCTGGGCGATGCGCTGTACAAGCGCGGCTTCCTGCGCGGCGTGCGCGGCGAGTTCGCCAACGGCCTGGCCGACCTGCGCCGCTCGCACGCGCTGTACGAGCGGCTGCACATGGAGGCACACCGCAGCACCGCGCAGGCCGCCATCGCCACGCTGTACAACCGCATGGGCGACTATGCGCAGGCCCGCCACTACTACGAGGCGGTGCTGAAGGCGCAGAAGGCCGCCGGCCTGCAGCGCGAACTGGCGGTGACGCAGCACAACCTCGGTCGCGTGCTCGAGAACCTGAAGGATTGGGACGCCGCGCAGCACGCCTTCGAAGCCGTGCTCGCACTGAGCCGCGAGATGGGCTACGCGCGCGGCGAGGCCTATGCGCTGCGCGGCCTGGCCAGCGTGCGCAACGGCCGCGGCAACCCGCAGGAGGCGCTGGCGCTGCTCGACAAGGCGAGCCAGCGCAGCCAAGGCGCCGCCGACGAACGCCTGCGCGCGCAGATCCTGCTGCAGCGGGGCATCGCGCTGCGCCTGTTGCAGCGCGATGCCGATGCCGCGATGGCGCTGGCCGACGCGCTGGAAGTCTTTCGCAAGGCCGACTCGATGGCCGAGCAAGCGCTGGCGCATGGCGAGCTGGCCGCCGCCCTCGCGGCGCAAGGCGACTGGCGCGGCGCCTATCAGCATCAGGCGCAGTTCAAGCAGGTGTCCGACCAGCTGCTGCACCGCCAGCTCGACGAGCGCTTCGCCACGCTGAAGGTGGAGTTCGACACCGCGGCGAAGGACAAGGAGAACGCGCTGCTGCAACGCGAGAAGGCGGCCACCGAGCTGGCGCTGGAAGAGCAGCGCCGCGCCGGCCGCTGGCAGAAGGCGGTGCTGGTGCTCGCCGCGCTGCTGGCCGCCGTGCTCGCCACGCTGGTGTGGCGCCATCGGCGCACCAGCCAGCGCATGCGCCAGCTGGCGATGACCGACGAGCTCACAGGCCTGCCCAACCGTCGCCATGTGCTGCAGTGCCTGGGCGAGCTGCTGGCGCAGACACCGCCGCGCTGCGCGCTGCTGATCGCCGATCTCGACCACTTCAAGTCCATCAACGACGAGCATGGCCACCTGGTCGGCGACGAGGTGCTGCGCGCAGTGGCCGAGTCGCTGCGCGACAGCGCGCGCGAGCCGATGCTGCTCGGCCGCCTGGGTGGCGAGGAATTCCTCGTCGTGCTGCCCGAGGCCGATCTCGAAAGCGCGCAGCAGGTCGGCAACCGCCTGCGTGCCGAGATCAGCGCGCTCGACGTGAGCCGCTTTCTGCCGACGCGCCGCCTCACCGTGAGCCTGGGCGCCACCGCGGCGCGCGAAGGAGACACCGTGGGCAGCATGCTCGGCCGCGCCGACCAGGCGCTGTACCGCGCGAAGGAAGGCGGCCGCGATCGCGTGGTCTCGCTGGAGAACGTGGCGCAAGCCGCTTAGGCGTGCCGCCGCAGCTCGCGTTCGCGACTTGACGTTTTCCCTTCCCCCGAGCTTTCCCTCGGTTGACACGAGGCAGCGCTGTCCCGTCCGTTCGCTGTAAGCCGGTGTGCCTACGGTGTAGGGGTCATGAAGCTCGACCCCGTGCTCGGCCGGCAGTTGCGACGCACGCTGGAGCTGCCCAGCGATGCAGCCCTCGGCGCCTGGCTCAACGCGCTGCTCGACGGCGACCGTGCCAGCCGCGCGCAGCAGGTCGATGCGCTGCGCATGCTGCTGCGCCTGGTGGACGACAGCTACGTGCAGCACCGGCGCGATGCCGCGCTGCGCACGCGCAGCCTGATGCTGTCGTCCGAGGAGCTGATCGTGGCCAACGAGCGGCTGCGCGCCGAGATGCAGGCGCAGCAGCTGGCCAGCGAGGCCCAGGCGGCCGCCGAGGCCTCCAGCCGCGCCAAGGGTGAGTTCCTCGCCAGCATGAGCCACGAGATCCGCACGCCGATGAACTGCATCCTGGGCCTGGTGGACCTGGCGCTCGCCGGCGAGCTGAGCGGGCCGCAGCGCCGCTACCTCACGCTGGCGCGCTCGTCGGCCGGCTCGCTGCTGAGCATCATCGACGACATCCTCGACGTCTCGCGCATGGAGGCCGGGCGGCTGAAGGTGGAGGAGCTGCCCTTCGAGCTGGAGCCGCTGTTGCGCGACGCGCTGGAGCCGCTGGAGCCGCGGGCGCGCGAGAAGGGCGTGGCGCTGACGCTCGAGCTCGACGGCGCGTTGCCGCCCGAGGGCCTGGGCGACCCGATGCGCCTGCGCCAGGTGCTCGTGAACCTGGTCGGCAACGCCGTCAAGTTCACGCGCGAAGGCAGCATCCGCGTGCGCGCGCAGCCGCGCCGCACGGCCGGCGAGCGGCGGCTGCATTTGAGCGTCATCGACACTGGCGTCGGCATCCCGGCCGACAAGCTCGAGCACATCTTCGAATCGTTCGCGCAGGCCGATGCGTCGGTCAGTCGCGAGTTCGGCGGCAGCGGCTTGGGCCTGACCATCTCGCGCCGGTTGTGCGCGCTGATGGGCGGGCGGCTGTGGGCCGAGAGCGAGCCCGGGCTGGGCAGCGCATTCCACGTCGAGCTGCCGTGGAAGCGCGCACCGCATCCGCAGCCTGCGGGACGTCTGGCGTCGCCGCTGGCCATGGCCGAGCGAATGGCCGCCCGCGCGGCCGGCGACGAGCCCGCGGACGACACGCTCGAGCTGCCACCCGATCCTCCTCGGGGGCCGGGCGTCCTGGAGGTTCTGCTGGTCGACGACCATGCGCTGAACCAGTACCTCGCAACGAGCATGGTGCGCCACATGGGCCATCGGGTGACCTGCGCCGCGACCGGCGCCGAGGCGCTGCAGTGGCTGGAGCAACGCAGCTTCGACCTGCTGCTGCTGGACGTGCAGCTGCCCGGGATGGGCGGGCTGGAGGTCGCGCAGCGCATCCGCGAGCGCGAGCGCGCGCAAGGCGGGCATGTGCCGATCGTCGCGCTGTCGGCCCACGCGATGCCGGCCGACCGCGAGCGCAGCCTGGCCGCCGGCATGGACGATCACCTGGCCAAGCCGATCGATCGCGAGCGGCTGGGCGCAGTGCTGCAGCTATTGAAGCGCTCGCCGCCGGCCGCCCGCCCGGCGGCCTACCATCGCGGCCTCTCTCTCTTCGTGCCGGAGTTGCGCATGACCACCGCCCTCGCCTCGCTCACCAACGACCAGATCCGCCTCGCCGCCCGCCCGGTGGGGTTGCCGACGCGCGCCAACTGGCAATTCACGCAGGAGAGCGTGGCCGAACCGGCCGACGGTGGTGTCGTGGTGCAGGTGCTGTACCTGTCGCTCGACCCGGCGATGCGTGGCTGGATGAATGAGGGCAAGAGCTACATCCCGCCGGTCAACATCGGCGAGGTGATGCGCGCCGGCGGCGTGGGCCGCGTGATCGCATCGAAGCACCCGAAGTTCGCCGTCGGCGATGCGGTGAGCGGGGCTTTTAGCGTGCAGCGCTACGCCAGCATCCCGGCCGAGCAGATCCAGCGCAGCGGCCTCGTGAAAATCGACCTCAAGGCGGGCTCGTGGACGCAGTGGCTCAACGTGCTCGGCATGCCCGGCATGACCGGCTACTTCGGCCTGATGGACATCGGGCAACCGAAGGCCGGCGAAACGGTGGTGGTCAGCGGCGCAGCGGGCGCGGTGGGCCAGACGGTGGGGCAGCTCGCAAAGCGCAAGGGCCTGCGCGCGGTCGGCATCGCCGGTGGGCCGGCGAAGTGCGAGTGGGTGGTGAAGGAGCTCGGCTTCGACGCCTGCATCGACTACAAGAGCGGCTCGGTGAAGGACGGCTTGAAGCAGCACTGCCCGAACGGCGTGGACATCTATTTCGACAACGTCGGCGGCGAGATCCTCGACACCGTGCTGACGCGCATCAACCGCAAGGCGCGCATCATCATCTGCGGCGCGATCAGCCAGTACAACAACACCACGGCCGTGCAAGGGCCGAAGAACTACATGTCGCTGCTGGTCAACCGCGCACGCATGGAAGGCATGGTGGTGTTCGACTATGCCGACCGCTACCACCTTGCGGTGGCGGAAATGGCGCAGTACCTGAAGGACGGTGTGATGAAGAGCAAGGAAGATGTCGTGACGGGCCTCGACACCTTCCCCGAGACGCTGCTCAAGCTCTTCAACGGCGAGAACTTCGGCAAGCTGGTCCTGCAGGTAGCTGCGCCCTGATCCGGCGTTACTTCACCGGCTGCGTCGTGTCGCTGGTCGGCTCGGCGCTCTCGCTCTTGTCGGGCTTCTTCGCCGGCTTCTTCTTCGCCTTGGGCGCCGTCTTGGTATCAGCGGCCGGGCTGCGCACGGTGCTGCCCGGCGTCAGGTCCTTGGCCGACGTGTCCTGATCCTGCACCTGCGTGCCCGGCGCGTTGGGTGACGCGCCAGTGGTGCCAGTGCTCGAGCCTTGCGCCTGGGCCACCCCCAGAGTCAGACAGGCCGCGGCGGCCAGCAGGGACAGGCGGATCGACGTTCTGGTCATGAGATCTCCTTCAGGAAAAAGAAACGCCGTCAGGATCGACGGCGCCAGCGCATGCTAGGCAGCCACGCCCGAACAACGCGTCCCCGGCTGTAAGCGGCTGCACCCCAGGTGCGGGCGGCCGTTCGGCCCGCCGGCGGTTACCACCGGCGCTGCCGCGGGTAACGCCTGCAAGCATCGGGGCGTAAACGCTGTATCGAAAGACCGGCGCACGGGGCTAGGATCAGCCCATGCGCAACGATCCCCCGCCGCCGGATGCGCCGCTGCGCGCGGCGATCGAAGCGTTGCTGGCACGCGGCGGCGACCTGCTGATCGCCACCGACGAGCTGGGCCGCATCCGCTGGCGCAACGCCGCCTTCGACGCCGCCACCGGTTTGCACGGCGAGCAGGTGCTGGGGCACACACTGTTCGATCTGATCACCTCCGACACGCTGGCCGGGCCGCGAGAGCAGCTGCGACAGGCGATCGAGCAGCGCGCGGCGCTCGACGCGCTGGAACTTGCGCTGCCGGCCGCGGACGGTGCCGGACCGCTGTGGGTGCGGCTGCACACGGCCGCCTTCGACGACCCCGGCGGCGGCGGCTTCGTCGGCGTGCTGCACGACCACCGCGTGCAGCACCGCGAGCGGCTGGAGGCGCGGCGCCTGGCCGAGCTCTTGGACATGGCGCAGGAATTCGGCCGCCTGGGCGTGTGGGAACGCGAGATCCCGGCAGGCGTTGGCCATTGGGACCGCCATGTCTTCCGCATGTTCGACATGGACCCGAGCGAAGGCACGCCGAGCTTCGACGTGGCCTCGCGCCGCATCCACCCCGACGATCAGTTGCGCGGCTACTACCTCGAGTCGACGCGCAAGCCCGGCCGCTATGCGCGGCGCTACCGCGTGATCGGCCGCGACGGCATGGTGCGCGTGATCCATTCGCAGTGGGAGGTGCAGGCCGACCGCGAGGGCGTGCCGCGGCGCGCCGTGGGCATCATGGTCGACGACACCGAGGTCTACGAGATGGCACGCTCGCTCAGCGAGATCAATGCGCAGCTCGACCTCGCGCTGGACCTCGGCAACATCGCCGTGTGGCGCCACGACCTGGCCAGCGGCATCATGGAATACGACCATCGCGCCTGGCGCATCCTCGGCCAGCCACCGACGCCGCAGGGCTGGCCGATCGAGAAGGTGCGCGAGCTGATCCACCCCGATGACCTGCCCGCGGTGATCGAGTCCGCCGAGGAGGCGCTGCACAGCGACAAGCCGGTGGACTTCGAAGCGCGCTACCGCCACACGGACGGCAGCTGGCGCTACGTGATGACGCGCCGCGTGGTGCAGCGCAACGCCAAGGGCCAGCCCATTGCCTTCATCGGCGTCGGCCTGGACATCACCGACCGCGTGACCGACTCGCGGCGCGCGCTCGAGCTCGGCCGCCGGCTCGACGCGGTGACGCGCGCCGCCCGGCTCGGCGTGTGGAGCCTCGCGGCCGACGGCAACGCCAGCGAATGGAACGCGCAGATGTTCGAGCTCTACGGGCTGCCGCCGGCCGCCAAGCCGCCCACGTTCAGCGAGCTGCTGCAGCGCTGCGTGCACCCGGACGACCGCGCACGCCTGCAGCGCGAAGGCTCGGCGTGGATCCACGGCGGCGAGCACGGCTTCGAGATCGAGTACCGCGTGGTGCTGCCCGACGGCTCGACGCGCTGGCTGCTCAACCGCTCCGACGTCGAGCGGCGTGCCGGCAAGCGGCGCCTGGTCGGCGTGACGATGGACGTCAGCGAACGCAAGCGCACCGAGGTCGCGCTGCAGGAGGTCAGCGCGCGCATCGCGATGGCCGCGCGCGGCGCCGGCATCGGCACCTGGATGCTCGACGTGGCCAGCGGCGACGCCTACTGGGACGAGCAGATGTTCGCGCTGCGCGGCCTGCCGCCGCGCGACAGGGCGCCGCCGCACGACGAGCGCATCCTGCTGATCCACCCCGAAGATCGCCAGCGCGTCATCGATGCGATGAACGAAGCCTCGCGCGGCGAGGAGCCGCAGCAGTACGAGTTCCGCGTGCGCCGCGCCGACGGCTCCTGGCGCTGGATCGCATCGCGCTCGCAGCCGGTGCGCGACGCCAGCGGCCGCGTCACGCGCGTCACCGGCGCCAACTGGGACGTGACCGACGCGCGCACTGCCGAGCTCGAGCGCCAGGAACGCCTGGCGGCGCAGCGCGAGAGCCTGGCGAAGACGCAGTTCCTCGCGCGCATGAGCCACGAGCTGCGCACGCCGCTGAACGCGGTGCTCGGCTTCACGCAGCTGCTGCTGTCGGACGACGAGCGCATCGATGTGGGCAGCCGGCGCAACCGGCTGCAGCACATCCGCTCGGCCGGCGAGCACCTGCTGTCGCTGATCAACGACGTGCTCGATCTGTCCAGCCTGCAAAGCGGCGAGATGAGGATGGCGCTGAAAGCAGTGGCGGTGGCGCCCGTGGTGCACGAGACGCTGGCGCTGGTGGAGGCCGAGGCCCGTGCGCGCGGCATCGGCTTCGAGCTGGGGCCGCTGGACGTGGTGGTGCGCGCCGATGCCACGCGGCTGCGCCAGGTGCTGCTGAACCTGCTGTCCAACGCCATCAAGTACAACCGCGACGGCGGGCGCGTGAGCATCGAGGCCGACGAGAATGGCGGGTACGTGCGCCTGGCCGTGCGCGACACCGGGCGCGGCCTCGACGAGGAACAGATGAAGCACCTGTTCGAGCCCTTCAACCGCCTGGGTGCCGAGCGCGAAGGCATCGAGGGCACAGGCGTCGGGCTGGCCGTGGTGAAGGCGCTGGTCGAGCGCATGGGCGGCGAGATCCAGGCGCAAAGCGAACCGGGCGTGGGCAGCAGTTTCACCGTGCGTCTGGACGATGCGCGCAACGCCGCGCCGACCACCGCGCCCGGCGAGTTGTTCGAGCTGCCCGAAGATGCCAAGCCCTACAGGGGCGAGTTGCTCTACATCGAGGACAACCCGGTGAACGTGCTGATCGTCGAGGAGCTGATCGCGCGCTGCCCCGGCCTCACGCTGGCCAGCGAGCCCGACGGCACGCAAGGCGTGGCGCGCGCGAAGTCGATGCGGCCGAAGCTCGTGCTGGTGGACATGCAGCTGCCCGACTTCGACGGCTACGAGGTGCTGCGGCAGCTGCGCGCCGAGCCGGTCACTGCCGGCATTCCCTGCGTGGCCCTGTCGGCCAACGCCATGCCGGAAGACATCCAGCGCGCGCTGGCCGCCGGCTTCGTCGACTACTGGACCAAGCCGATCGACTTCCGCGCCTTCATGGCGTCGATCGACAACCTCTTCGCCCAAAGATGACACGCAATCAAAGCCGGCAGGCCAGCGCGGCGCGCTTCTCGGAGCAAGTGCGCCTGTTCGTCGCCTGGGCCGACGGCTCGGCGTCGGCCGAGCGTCTGAGCGCCCGTGTGGCGCTGCGCCGCGTGCTCGCGCTGTACGCGGCGGCGCTGGAACTGCCGCAGCCGTGGAGCGTGGGCGTGAGCATGCAGGACGCACCGCCCTCCCCGGCTGCCGAGCGGGTGCAGGCGGTGCGTCAGCGCGCCGCGGCGATCCCGCTGCAGCACTACGGCGAGATCTTCAGCCCGCTGCTGATGCCGCCGGAGCCGCCGGTGGTGGGCGACCTGGCCGACGACCTGGTCCACATCTACCGCGACGTCGCACTCGGCCAGAGCCTGTACGAGGCCGGCCGCTGCGACGACGCCATCTGGCAATGGGGCTCCGGCTTCCAGACCCACTGGGGTCAGCATGCGGCCTCGGCGATCCGCGCGCTGCATTGCTATTTGTCGCAGGAAGATCCGAGCGGCTTGCTCAGCGACACGTAGGGTGGGCTTCAGCCCACCGTGCGATGTCGCAACGGCGCTCGTGGGCTGAAGCCCACCCTACGCGAGAGTTTCTTCCAGCAGCCCCTTTGCCCGCAGCATCGGCTCCACGACCGGCGCGCGCCCGCGGAAGGCCTTGAACGCCGCGCCCGGCTCGATGGAGTCGCCGCTCGAGTAGATGAAGCGGCGCAGGCGCTGCGCTACCTCGGCGTCGAACAGATCGCCGGCTTCCTTGAAGGCATCGAAGCCGTCGGCGTCGAGCACCTCGGCCCACAGGTAGACGTAGTAGCCCGCCGCATAGCCGGAGCCGGCGAACAGGTGCTGGAAGTGCGGCAGCCGATGGTTGATGCCGACGCCCGGCGGCAGCCCGATGTCCTGCAGCACCGCCTGTTCGAAGGCGGTGATGTCGGTCACCGGCTCGGCCGACGCGTGCGCCGCCATGTCGACCAGCGCGCTCGCGGTGTAGCGCGCCGTCTCGTAGCCCTGGCCGAAGCGGCGCGCCGCTTCGATCTTGCGGATCAGCGCCTCGGGGATCGGCTCATCGGTCTGGAAGTGGCGCGCGTGGCGCTGCAGCACCTCGCGCTCGCCGAGCCAGTTCTCGAACAGCTGCGACGGCAGCTCGACGAAATCGCGCAGCACGTTGGTGCCCGACAGGCGCTCGAAGGTCACGTCGGACAAGAGGCCATGCAGGCCGTGGCCGAACTCGTGGAACAGCGTGCGTGCGTCGTCGAAGCTCAGCAGCGTCGGCACGCCGGGCGCGCCCTTGGCGAAGTTGTTGTTGTTGATGATCACCGGCAGCACGCGCTCGCCGGGCGCCGAGCCGGTGTTGCGCGATTGCCAGCGGAAGCCGTTCATCCACGCGCCGCTGCGCTTGGAGGTGCGCGCGAAGTTGTCGTGCAGGAACACGCCGCGCAGCGCGCCGTCGGCATCGCGCACTTCGTAGACCTGCACGTCGGGGTGATAGGTCTCGATGTCGCCGCGCAGCACGAACTGCACGCCGAACAGGCGCTGCGCGCAATCGAAGGCCGCGGCCACCACGCGTTGCAGCGGGAAGTAGGGCTTGGTCTGCGCCTCGTCGAGGTCGTAGCGCGCCTTGCGCAGGCGCTCGGCGTGGAAGCGCCAGTCCCAGGCCTCGATGTCGGCGGCCTCGCCGTTGCCCTTCAGGAAGGCCTGCAGCTCCGCGCGCTCGCGCTCGGCCGCCGTGCGCGCGCGCTGCCACACGCGCTGCAGCAGGTCCTGCACCGCGCTTTGCGTGCCGGCCATCGAGTCGGCCAGCGCGTAGTCGGCAAAGGTGGCGTAGCCGTGGAGCGCCGCCTGCTCGCGGCGCAGCGCCAGCGTCTCGACGACGAGGGCGCGGTTGTCGGTCGCGCCGCCGCGCTCGCCGCGGCCGACCCACGCGCGCCACGCCTGCTCGCGCAGGTCGCGCCGCGTCGAGAAGGTGAGGAAGGGCACGATGTGCGAGCGGCTGAGCGTGATCACATGGGCGTCGTCGCCTTCGATCTTGCGTTCGATCGCGGCCTGACGTGCTGCCGCGCGCACGAACGCCGGCAGCCCCGCAAGCTCGGCCTCGCTGCGCAGCACCAGCCTGAATTCGGTCTCGTCGGCCAGCACGTTCTGCGCGAACTGCGTGCCGAGCTCGGCCAGGCGCTCCATCACCTGTGCGTAGCGCTGCTGTGCCGCCGGCGCCAACTTCGCGCCGGCGCGCACGAAGTCGAGGTGCACGCGCTCGAGCAGGCGCAGTTGCTCCGCAGCGAGGCCCAGCGCCTGGCGCTCGCCATGCAGCGCATCGATGCGCTTGAACAGCGCGGCGTGCATGTACACCGCATTGGCATGCGCGGCCAGCGGCGCCAGCGCCGGCGAGGTTTCCGACGCGCACAGGTTGTGGAACAGCGCATCGATGCGCGCCAGCAACCGGCCGCTACGGTCGAACGCGGCCAGCGTGTTGTCGAAGGTGGGCGGCGCGGCCTGCGCGGCGATGGCGTCGAGCTCGGTGCGGTGCTCGGCCAGCGCCTGCGTGAAGGCGGGCTTGAAGTGCTCGGCGTGCACTTGCGTGAAGGGCGGAAGGCCGAAGGGCGTGTCCCAGGGGTACAGCAGCGGGTTGTTGCTCATGGTGTGAGGCCTCGTGGGCCGGAGGTGGGATTCATTTGCCGCGCTGGATGGCGATCTCGTCATCCTCGCGGTAGCGGCGGTCGCCGCATTGCGTCTTCCACTGGTTGGCGGCGGCCTGCCAGGCCGTCGCGTCGGCCACCAGGGCGGCGTTGCGCCGGTTGTAGTCGTCGATGCGCGCGTCGCGCGCCAGCACGCGCTCGTTGAAGCCCTTGATGGCCTCTTCGCTCGTGCGGTCCAGCGTGTCGCGCGCCGCGGTGATGGCCTCGCCCTCGGCGAGGATCTC
>VBDL01000236.1 GCA_005884255.1 Betaproteobacteria bacterium
CCTGCCGGTGCCCAAAGGCTTGAGCGACATCGAGGCGGCCAGCCTGCCGGAGACCTTCTTCACCGTCTGGTCCAACGTGTTCGATCGCGCGCGGCTGCAGCCGGGCGAGACCTTCCTCGTGCACGGCGGCACCAGTGGCATCGGCGTCACCGCGATCCAGCTGGCCAAGGCGATGGGTGCGACCGTGATTGCCACCGCGGGCAGCGACGACAAGTGCGCCGCCTGCGTGGCGCTCGGCGCCGATCACGCGATCAACTATCGGCAACAGGATTTCGTCGCCGAGGCGCGCCGGCTGACCGGCCAGCGCGGCGTCGACGTGATCCTCGACATGGTGGCCGGCGACTACGTCGAGCGCGGCGTGCAATGCCTCGCCGAGGATGGCCGCCTGGTCATCATCGCGGTGCAGGGCGGCGTCCAGTCGAAGATCGATGCGGGACTCGTGCTGCGCAAGCGCTTGACCGTTACCGGCTCGACCCTGCGCCCGCGGCCGCTGGCGTTCAAAGCCGCAATCGCCGCAGCGCTGCGCGAGCGCGTGTGGCCGCTGATCGAAGCGGGCCGCATCAAGCCGGTGATCCACAGCGTGCTGCCAGCGGCGCGCGCCGCCGAGGCGCATGCGCTGATGGAATCGAACCAGCACGTCGGCAAGATCGTGCTCACTTGGCAATGAGGGTGGGAGACATGCGTCGCAAGCTCGTCGTCGGCAACTGGAAAATGCACGGCAGCCACAAGGCCAATGCCGAGCTGCTGGACGGCATCATTGCCGAGCGGCCGTTCTCGGCCGAGGTGGCGGTGTGCGTGCCCTTTCCGTACCTGTCGGAAACGGCGGTCGCGCTGACCAACCACGACATCGCCTGGGGCGCGCAGGATTGCTCGGCTCACGCGCAGGGTGCCTACACCGGCGAAGTGTCGGCGGCGATGCTGGCCGAGTTCGGCTGCCGCTACGTGATCGTCGGCCACTCGGAGCGCCGCGCCTACCACGGCGAGAACGATCAGTTGGTGGCCGACAAGGCGCAGGCGGCGCTCGACCAGCATCTGGTGCCCGTCGTGTGCGTCGGCGAGACGCTGGCGGAGCGCGAAGCGGGGCAGACCGACGCGGTGGTCAAGCGCCAGCTGTCGGCCGTGATCCACACGCTCAAGGCCTGCATCTGGCAGGTGGTGGTGGCCTACGAGCCGGTGTGGGCCATCGGCACCGGCCGCACCGCGACGCCGGAGCAGGCGCAGGCGGTGCACGCGCTGCTGCGCACGCAGCTGCACGCGGCGACCACCAAGTCCGACGAGATGAAGCTTCTCTACGGCGGCAGCGTCAAGGCCGACAACGCGCACGCGCTGTTCGCGCAGGCCGATATCGACGGTGGCCTGGTGGGCGGCGCCTCATTGAAAGCGGCGGAGTTCGCCGCCATTTGCAGGGCCGCGGGCTGAAGCCGCGCGGCAACAAGGATTGATTCGGAGAACACAACGATGCAATGGATTCTGAGCCTTGTGCTGGTGGCGCAAGTCGTGTCGGCGCTGGCGATGATCGGCCTGGTGCTGGTGCAGCACGGCAAGGGTGCCGACATGGGCGCCTCGTTCGGCAGCGGCGCGTCGGGCAGCCTGTTCGGCGCCACCGGCAGCGCGAACTTCCTGTCGCGCTCGACGGCGGTCTGCGCGGGCATCTTCTTCGTCTGCACGCTGGTTCTGGCTTCGCTGTCGAACCAGAATCTGGGCCGCGCCGCAGCCGCTGCCGCCGGTGGCAGCGTGCTGGATCGCCCGCAAGTGCCGGCCAGCGCGGCCGCGGTGCCGGCGCCGGCGGCGTCCATCGCTGCGCCCGCAGCTTCGGGTGCGGCAGCCATTCCGACGAAGTGATTTCGACCGCGTCGCGCCTCGGGAGGGGCGCGATTTCGGTTTAGAATTCAAGGCTGTTCGGTAGCCATCCTCACGCCGCTGAACACACAGATGCCGACGTGGTGAAATTGGTAGACACGCTATCTTGAGGGGGTAGTGGCGAAAGCTGTGCGAGTTCGAGTCTCGCCGTCGGCACCATAGATTCCAAAGTGCCGCAAGGTCCTCATCCGGTGCCTTGCGGTAGCGCCCTGACGACAGACGCAGGGGACAAGCTGGGCGCGCTCGGTGTGCGGCTCTCGTAGCTGCAGACGGCGCGCCTTTTTTGTGGCCGGATCATTCGACGCGCACACACGAGAACACTCCGCGACCATGGACTTGCAACAGTACCTGCCCGTCATCCTGTTCATCATGGTCGGCATCGGCGTCGGTGTGGCGCCGCAGGTGCTGGGCTTCCTGCTGGGCCCCAATCGCCCCGACGCGGCGAAGAACAGCCCCTACGAATGCGGCTTCGAGGCCTTCGAGGACGCGCGCATGAAGTTCGACGTGCGCTACTACCTCGTCGCCATTCTTTTCATCCTGTTCGACCTGGAAATCGCCTTCCTCTTCCCGTGGGCGGTGGCACTCAAGGAGATCGGCCCCGCCGGCTTCTGGGCCATGATGATTTTCCTGGCCATCCTCGTCGTCGGTTTCGTCTACGAGTGGAAAAAGGGCGCACTCGACTGGGAGTAACTCGCTATGGGTATTGAAGGCGTTCTCAAGGAAGGCTTCGTCACCACCTCGGTCGACAAGCTGATCAACTGGTCGAAGACCGGCTCGCTGTGGCCGATGACCTTCGGCCTGGCCTGCTGCGCCGTGGAGATGATGCACGCCGGCGCGGCGCGCTACGACATCGACCGCTTCGGCATGCTGTTCCGTCCGAGCCCGCGCCAAAGCGACTTGATGATCGTCGCCGGCACGCTGTGCAACAAGATGGCGCCGGCGCTGCGCAAGGTCTACGACCAGATGGCCGAGCCGCGCTGGGTGCTCAGCATGGGCTCGTGCGCCAACGGCGGCGGCTACTACCACTACAGCTACTCCGTGGTGCGAGGCTGCGACCGCATCGTGCCGGTGGACGTCTACGTGCCCGGCTGCCCGCCCACGGCGGAGGCGCTGCTCTACGGCATCCTGCAGCTGCAGGCCAAGATCCGCCGCGAAAACACCATCGCGCGTTGAACGCATGAAACTCGACCAATTGCAGGCGGCGCTCGAAGCGGTGCTGGGTGACAAGATCAAGCGTCTGAAGCGCGATCGCGGCGAGATCACCATCACCGTGGGCGCGGCCGACTATCTCGCGGTGGCGACCACGCTGCGCGATCACGCGGAGCTGAAGTTCGAGCAGCTGATCGACCTCTGCGGCCTCGACTATTCGTCGTACAAAGACGAGCCCTGGGACGGCCCGCGCTACTGCGTGGCGTCGCACCTGCTGTCGGTGAGCAAGAACTGGCGCGTGCGCCTGAAGGTCTTCGCGCCGAACGACGACCTGCCGGTGGTGGCTTCGGTCACCGACGTGTGGTCGTCGGCCAACTGGTTCGAGCGCGAGGCCTTCGACCTCTACGGCATCCTCTTCGATGGCCACGTCGACCTGCGCCGCATCCTCACCGACTACGGCTTCATCGGCCACCCGATGCGCAAGGACTTCCCGGTGTCGGGCCACGTCGAGATGCGCTACGACGCTGAACAGAAGCGCGTGATCTACCAGCCGGTGACCATCGAGCCGCGCGAGATCACGCCGCGCGTCGTGCGCGAAGAGAACTACGGCGGGCTGCACTGACATGGCAGAAATCAAGAACTACACGCTGAACTTCGGCCCGCAGCACCCGGCCGCCCACGGCGTGCTGCGCCTGGTGCTCGAGCTCGACGGCGAAGTCATCCAGCGCGCCGATCCGCACATCGGCCTGCTGCACCGCGCGACCGAGAAGCTCGTCGAGACGCGCACCTACATCCAGTCGCTGCCCTACATGGACCGCCTCGACTACGTGTCGATGATGTCCAACGAGCACGCCTACTGTCTGGCCATCGAGAAGCTGCTCGGCATCGACGTGCCGATCCGCGCGCAGTACATCCGCGTGATGTTCGACGAGATCACGCGCCTCTTGAACCACCTGCTGTGGCTCGGCGCGCACGGGCTCGATTGCGGTGCGATG
>VBDL01000237.1 GCA_005884255.1 Betaproteobacteria bacterium
CGGGGATCACCATTCGCCCGATCAAGGCGCTCAACGGCAAGCAGGCCTTCGCCGAGATCTTCTTCGACGATGTCCGCGTGCCGCTGGACCACCGCGTGGGCGAGGAGGGCCAGGGTTGGCAGGTGGCGATGGCCACGGCCGGCTTCGAGCGCGGCCTGCTGCTGCGCTCGCCCGCACGCTACCAGCGCACGGCGCACAAGCTGGTGCAGCTCTACCGCGCGCACCGCGAGAGCGCCGAGCGCGACCCGTCGATCCGCGACGCGGTGCTGCGCGCGTGGATGGGCGCCGAGGCCTACAACCTCGCGTCGTTCCACACCGTGGGCCGGCTGCAGCGCGGGGCGAAGATAGGTGCCGAGTCGAGCACCAACAAGATCTTCTGGTCCGAGCTCGATCTGGAGATGCACGAGACGGCGATGCGCATCCTCGGCGCCGGCGCCGAGGCGCTCGATGGCGAGGCCGCCGACTGGCTCGAAGGCTTCCTGTTTGCGCAGGCCGGCCCGATCTACGCCGGCAGCAACGAGATCCAGCGCAACATCATTGCCGAGCGGATGCTCGGCCTGCCGAAGGGTTGAGCATGGACTTCACCTTCACCGACGACCAGATCGCGCTGCGCGATTCGATGCGCCGCTTCCTGATGATCGAGGCCGCGCCGGAAATGCTGCGCGAGATCTGGGAGACCGATCACGGCCGCTCGCCATCGCTGCGCGCGAAGATCGCCGAACAGGGACTGACCGGACTCTCGGTGCCGGAAGCCGAAGGCGGTCTCGGCCTGGGCGACCTCGACTGGGCCTTGATGACCCAGGAGCTCGGCTACTTCGCGATTCCCGACTCACTGGCCGACACGGCCTATGTGGCGGCCGGCCTGCTGGCGGCCTTGCCGGCGGGGCACGCGCTGCGCGCGCAATGGCTGCCGCGCGTGGCCGATGGCAGCTGCCGCGTCGCCGTGGGCCACCCGGTCAACCCCTGGGTCGCCGACGCGCAAGGCGCCGACCTGCTGCTGCTGCCGCATGCGGTGGCCGGCGGACTGACGCTGCACGCCGTGCCGCGAGCCCGGGTACACGCCTGTCGCAGGTTCAATGGCAAGCCACCGCGCAGACGCTCGTCGCCGAGGCGCGCGACGCTCGGGCGCTGTGGGATGACGCACTCGATCGTGGCGCGCTCAACGTCGCCGGCCAGCTGGTCGGCCTCGCGCAGCGCATGCTCGACATGAGCATCGACTACGCGGCGCAGCGCAAGCAGTTCGGGCGGCCGATCGGCTCGTTCCAGGCCGTCAAGCACCAGCTGGCCGACGTGGCGACGAAGATCGAGTTCGCCAAGCCGGTGCTCTACCGCGCGGCCTATGCGCTGGCGCAGTGCGAGCCGCAACGCGCGCTGCGCGTGTCGCATGCCAAGCTGGCCTGCGCCGATGCGGCCTGGAGCGCCGCACGCAAGGGCATCCAGGTGCATGGCGCCATGGGCTACACGTGGGAAGTCGACCTGCAGATGTTCATGAAGCGCGCCTGGGCGCTCGATGCCGCCTGGGGCGACCGCGCCTTCCACAAGGCGCGCCTGGCCGATGCGCTGCTCGCCGATGGCGCGCCGCTCGGCCCCGGCGTCACCTTCAACTCCTGACTTCTTCGATTCATGGCTGACGCCTTCATCGTCGATGCCCTGCGCTCGCCCACCGGCAAGCGCAAGGGCTCGCTCGCCGCGCTGCACGGCGCCGACCTCGGCGCGCATGTCATCAAGGCCCTCGTCCAACGCAATGCGATTCCCGCCGAGGACTACGACGACGTGATCTTCGGCTGCGTCGACACCATCGGCGCGCTGGCCGGCGACATCGCGCGCACCGCGTGGCTGGCTGCGGGGTTGCCGTTGGCGGTGCCGGGCACGACTGTGGACCGCCAGTGCGGCTCGTCGCAGCAGGCGGTGCACTTCGCCGCGCAGGCGGTGATGAGCGGCACGCAGGACGTGGTGCTCGCCGGCGGCGTGCAGACGATGTCGAGCATCCCGATCTCCTCGGCCATGCTCGCCGGCCAGCCGCTCGGCTTCACCACGCCGTTCGCCGAAAGCCGCGGCTGGCGCGCACGCTTCGGCGATGCGCCGGTCAACCAGTTCTATGCCGCGCAGCGCATCGCCGACCACTGGGGCTTCACGCGCGAGGCGATGGAAGCCTTCGCGCTGGAAAGCCACGAGCGCGCGCTGCGCGCGATGCGGCAAGGGCGCTTCGCGCGAGAGGTCGTGCCGCTGCCCGGCCTGCTGGCGATGGACGAAACGGCACGCGAGACCTCGCTTGCCAAGATGGCGACGCTGGAGCCGGTGGACCCGAGCTACCCGAAGATCACCGCCGCGGTGTCGAGCTCGACCGCCGACGCGGCGGCCGCGTTGCTCATCGTCTCCGAACGAGCGCTGAATCGCTACGGGCTCGTGCCGCGCGCGCGCATCCATCACCTGAGCGTGCGCGCCGACGATCCGATCTGGCACCTCACCGCGCCGATCCCCGCCACCGCGCGGGCGCTCGCGCGCTGCGGCCTCAGGCTCGAGGACATCGATCGCGTCGAGATCAACGAGGCCTTCGCGTCGGTGGTGATGGCCTGGCTGAAGGAGACCGGCTATCCGCACGAGCGCACCAACGTCAACGGCGGAGCCATCGCGCTCGGCCACCCGCTCGGCGCCTCGGGCGCGAAGCTGATGACCACGCTGCTGCATGAGCTGGAGCGTGGCCGCGGCCGCTACGGCCTGCAGACCATGTGCGAAGGCGGCGGGCAGGCCAACGTGACCATCATCGAAAGACTCTGACATGCGCATCTGCGAGCAACGCACCGTCATCATCACCGGCGCGGGCGGGGGCCTCGGCCGCGCCTACGCGCTCGCCTTCGCCGCCGAAGGCGCCAACGTCGTCGCGAACGACATCCGCCTCGACGCGGCGCAGGCCGTGGCCGCCGAGATAGAGGCCGCCGGAGGGCGAGCGATCGCGAACGCCGGGCCGGCGACATCACGACGCTCGCGGGCGCGCAAACCATCGTCGATGCGGCGGTCGCCGCGTTCGGCGAGGTGCACGTGCTGGTCAACAACGCCGGCGTGCTGCGCGACCGCATGTTCGTGTCGCTCAGCGAGGACGACTGGGACGCCGTGATGCGCGTGCACCTGAAGGGCCATTTCTGCCTGGCCAACGTGCTCGGCCGGCGCTGGCGCGATGCGGCCAAGGAGGGGCGACCGGTCGACGCGCGCATCATCAACACCAGCTCGGGCGCCGGGCTGCAGGGCTCGATCGGCCAGTCGAACTACGCCGCGGCCAAGGCCGGCATCGCGGCGCTCACACTGGTGCAGGCCGCCGAGATGGCGCGCTACGGCGTGACGGTCAACTGCCTCGCGCCGGCCGCGCGCACCGCGATGACCGAGGGCGCGATGCCGGAGCTCGTGAAGAAGCCCGACAGCGGCTTCGATGCGTGGGACCCGGCGAACGTCGCGCCGATCGTCGTGTGGCTGGGCAGCACGCTGTCGCGCGAGGTCACCGGCTGCTGCTTCGAAGCCAAGGGTGGCGAGCTGTCGATCGCCGACGGCTGGCGCACCGGGCCAGTCGTCGACAAAGGGGCGCGTTGGGAGCCGATGGAGTTGACGGCGGTGGTGCAGGAGCTTGTCGCGCAGGCCGTGCCCGCGCAGAAGGTGTACGGCACATGAAGGCCCCCAACTACGTTCCCGCGCACGGCCTGCTGCGCGGCAAGTCGGTGCTCGTCACCGCGGCAGCCGGCGCCGGCATCGGCCTCGCGGTGGCCAAGCGTGCGGCCGAGGAGGGCTGCCGCGCGCTCTTCGTGTCCGACGTGCACGAGCGCCGCCTCGCCGAGGCCGTGGAGCACCTGCAGCGCGAGACCGGCCTGGCAGCGGTGTACGGGCAGCTGTGCGACGTGAGCCGCGAGGAGCAGGTGCAAGCGCTCGTCGGCGCCGCCGAAGAGAAGCTCGGCGGCGTCGACGTGCTCGTCAACAACGCGGGCCTGGGCACCAGCCGGCTGGTCATCGAAATGGGCGACGATGAATGGCACAAGGTGATCGACGTCACGCTCACCGGCACCTTCCGCATGACGCGCGCGATGCTGCAGCGCATGCAGCCGCGCGGCGGCGGCGTGATCGTCAACAACGCGTCCGTGCTCGGCTGGCGCGCGCAGGCCGAGCAGGCGCACTACGCCGCCGCCAAGGCCGGCGTGATGGCGCTCACGCGTTGCGCGGCGATCGAGGCCGCGCCCTTTGGCGTGCGCATCAACGCGGTGGCGCCGTCGATCGCCATCCACGCCTTCCTGCGCAAGTCGGCCTCGCAGGAACTGCTCGACGACCTGGCGAGCCGCGAAGCCTTCGGCCGCGCCGCCGAGCCGTGGGAGGTGGCCAACGTGATGGTCTTCCTGGCCAGCGACTACTCCTCGTACATGACCGGCGAGGTGGTGTCGGTGAGCTCTCAACGCGCATGAACACCTTCGGCTCCGTCGCCGCGGTGCTCGCCGCCGAGGGCCGCGACCTCGGCGTGACCGACTGGATCGGAATCGACCAGCGGCGCATCGACACCTTCGCCGACGCGACCGGCGATCACCAGTGGATCCACGTCGAGCCGCAGCGCGCCAAGGACGGGCCCTTCGGCGCCTGCGTGGCGCACGGCTACCTGACGCTCGCGCTGGCCAACCTGTTCCTGCCGCAGCTCGTGCGCTACGAGCGGCTGAAGATGGGCGTGAACTACGGCTGCGACAAGGTGCGCTTCCCGGCACCGGTGATCGTCGGAGCGCGCGTGCGCGGCCGCGGCGAGGTGCTGCGCGCCGAAGAGATCCCCGCCGGCGTGCAGGTCGTCGTGCGCGTCACGGTCGAGATCGAAGGCTCCAACAAACCCGGCTGCGTCGTCGACACGATCAGCCGCCTCTACTTCACGAACCCATGAACGAAGCCGTCATCGTCTCCACCGCCCGCACGCCGATCGCAAAGGCTTATCGCGGCTCCTTCAACGACACCGAGGCGCCGGTGCTCGGCGGCCATGTGATTCGCGCCGCACTGGCCAAGGCGGGGGTCGACGCTGAATGGGTTTTCGGACGGCTGTGCACCTACACCGCCGGCCTGCCGGACAGCGTCGGCGGCATGACGATCGACCGCATGTGCGCGTCCGGGCTGATGAGCATCGCCACCGCGGCGAAGGCGATCGCGGCCGGCGAGTACACGATCGCCGTGGCCGGCGGGCTGGAGTCGATCTCGCTGGTGCAGAACCAGCACAAGAACACGCACCGTGCGCAGTCGACCGCGGTGCTCGAGGCGGCGCCCGCCGCCTACATCCAGATGATCGAGACGGCCGAGATCGTGTCGCGCCGCTATGGCATCTCGCGCGCCGCGCAGGACGACTATGCGCTGCAAAGCCAGCAGCGCACCGCGGCCGCGCAACAGGCCGGCCTGTTCGACGACGAGATCGTGCCGTTGACGAGCACCAAGCTGCTGTACGACAAGCAGGGCCAGGTCACCGGCAGCGAAGGGGTGACGCTCGCCCGCGACGAGGGCAACCGGGCCGACACCACACTGGAGAGCCTGGCCGCGCTGAAGCCGGTGTGGAAGGGCGGCCAGTGGGTCGCGCAAGGCGAATTCATCACCGCCGGCAATGCGTCGCAGCTGTCCGACGGCGCATCGGCTTCCGTGCTGATGAGTGCCGCCGAGGCGAAGCGCCGCAGCCTGCAGCCGTTGGGCGTCTATCGTGGGCTGGCGGTCGCCGGCTGCAGCCCTGACGAGATGGGCATCGGGCCGGTGTTCGCGATCCCGAAGCTGCTGCAGCGCCACAGCCTGACGGTGGCCGACATCGGCCTGTGGGAGATCAACGAGGCCTTCGCCTGCCAGGTGATCCACTGCCGCGACCGGCTCGGCATTGCCGACGGCCGCCTCAACGTGAACGGCGGCGCCATCACGCCTCGTGGGCCATGCGCTACTCGAGGGCCGGCGCCGCGGCGCCAAGCATGTCGTCGTCAGCATGTGCATCGGCGGCGGCATGGGCGCGGCGGCGTTGTTCGAGGTGCTCTGACGAGCGACACGA
Source organism: Betaproteobacteria bacterium (assembly GCA_005884255.1). GTDB lineage: Bacteria > Pseudomonadota > Gammaproteobacteria > Burkholderiales > Burkholderiaceae_C > VBDL01. The sequence goes on from VBDL01000237.1 coordinate 6,026, forward strand.
GGCGTGGCGCCGACGTGAACAATTGGGGTCACGACCATAGGCGGCAGCCATCTTCTGCCTTCGGCCATGACCCGACGGTCGCGACCGGCCGCTACGGGGGAAGCCAGTCGCATTTGCTCGTGGCCGCCGCTTGCATCGTCATCGTTGGGGTGCTCACCGCATGAAGCCGTGGATCACGAAATACGCCGTCTGTCATCTCTGGCACGATGCAGGAGGCTCCCTTGCGCCCGAGTTCAGCGGCAAGGGCGCGCCCACAGGGCCTGCGCCCACAACAAACGTCATTGCCGTCACGCGCCCCGCGACCGGAAAGCCCTGCAAGGCTTCGTGTTGGAAACGTCATTCGTACGCTGGGCCACCGAGAGGACATCTGACGCGCCGATTCAGTCTGCAAGGATGGGCATCCATCCCGCGCCTGAGAGGGCCCATAAAATGTAGCAACGGTGCAGCCGATGAACGCGTACTCGCCTTCTCGCGCAGTGTCGGACGAGGCTGTACTGCGGATCGTGCGGGACGTCTTGTCCGAACTCCACCCCGGTCGCAAGGACATGGGCCCGGTGACGCTGGACAGCGCGCTGGAGGAAGACCTGGGCTTGGACAGCCTGGCGCGCGTGGAGCTGCTGATGCGCCTCGAGCGCGCGTTCGGCGTCCGCCCGCCGGAGCACATGCTGAGCACGGCCGAAGCGCCGCGGGACCTGCTGCGCGCGCTGCTGGCCGCACGCGGTCCACCCCCGGCGCAAGTTCTGCAGGCACAGCGGTTCGCGGTGCCCGAACGCGTCTTGCAAGCGCCGCACGCGGCCGCGACCCTGCAGGAGGTGCTCGACTGGCACGTGCGGGCTCATCCGCAGCGCGAGCACGTTGCGATCGACAACGGCGACGACGACGGACCGACGAGCCTGTGCTATGCCGACTTGCAGCAAGGCGCCGCCTGCGTCGCCGCCGGGTTGCTGGATCGCGGCTTTCAGCCCGGTCAGCCGGTGGCGCTCATGCTGCCGACCAGCCGGGAGTACTTCTTCAGCTTCGCCGGGACTCTGCTCGCCGGAGGCATCCCGGTACCGATCTACCCGCCGGCGCGGGCGGCGCAGATCGAAGAGCACCTGCGGCGTCACGTCGGCATCCTCACCAATGCGCTGGCCACGGTGCTGATCACCGTAGCGCAGGCCAAGGTGCTGGCGACGCTGCTCAAGTCGCAGGTGCCGTCGCTGCGCGTGGTCTGCACGGTTGAAGAACTGTCCACGGGCGCCGCCTCCTTGGAACCCGTCACTGCCCATGCAAGCGATATCGCCTTGCTGCAGTACACCTCGGGCAGTACCAGCAGTCCCAAGGGCGTGGTCCTGACGCATGCCAACCTGCTCGCCAACCTGCGGGCCATGGGGCAGGTCCTGGAAGTCAGCTCCGAAGACGTCTTCGTCTCGTGGCTGCCGCTCTACCACGACATGGGGCTGATCGGGGCGTGGCTGGGCAGCCTGTACTACGCGTATCCGCTGGTGGTGATGTCGCCGCTGACGTTTCTCGCGCGACCGGAACGCTGGCTGTGGGCCGTGCACCGGCACCGCGGAACGCTTTCGGGTGGGCCCAACTTCGGCTACGAGTTGTGCCTGCGCAAGCTGGACGAGGCCACGCTGAACGGGCTCGACCTTTCCAGTTGGCGATTTGCATTCAACGGCGCCGAACCGGTCAGCGCGACGACCATGCTGGAATTTCAGGAACGCTTGGCCCGCTACGGGCTGCGGCCGCAAGCGTTGGCACCCGTGTACGGCCTGGCGGAAACGTCGCTCGGCCTGACCTTCCCGCCGCCAGGGCGGGGTCTGATCGTCGACCGCATCGACCGGCAAGCGTTCTCGCGCTCGGGCCGCGCGCTGTGCGCGGCGACGGGAGCGTCCGATGTGCAGCTGGTCGTGGCGTGCGGCCAGCCGCTGCCGGGCCACGAAGTCCGCCTGGTCGACTCGACGGGACGCGAGGTGGCGGAACGCCAGGAAGGGCATCTGCTGTTCAAGGGGCCGTCGGCCACCAGTGGCTACTTCCGCAACCCGAAAGAGACGCGCCGACTCTTCGATGGCGAGTGGCTGGACTCGGGCGACGACGCCTACATCGCCCAAGGCGACGTCTACATCACCGGGCGGGCGAAGGACGTGATCATTCGGGGAGGGCGTCAGGTGTACCCGTATGACCTGGAGGAGGTCGTCGGCGCGATTCCCTCTGTCCGCAAGGGCTGTGTCGCCGTGTTCGGCAGCCCCGACCCACGGACCCGCACTGAACGGGTCGTCGTGATGGCGGAGACCCGCCGTGTGCCTGCCGAGGCGCAGGCGCAACTTCGCCGCCAGATCAATATCGCCGCGGTCAGTGTCCTCGGTGCGCCGCCGGACGACGTGGTCCTGGTGCCACCGCACACGGTCTTGAAGACCTCCAGCGGCAAGATTCGTCGCGCTGCCAGCCGCGAGCTGTACGAGAGCGGTGGCGCTTTGGCCACGCAGCCTGCACCGTGGCGGCAGATCGCGCGCTTTGCATGGCAGGCGATGCGGCCGCAGCTGCGGCGCGCCCGGCGCGTCGGTGCGCAGGTCGCCTACGCCGGACATGTCTGGCTGGTGTTCTGGCTGCTCGCGCCCATCACGTGGGGGCTGGCCGCCGTGTGCCCCAAGCCGTCGTGGAGCTGGGCGCTGAGTCACCGTGCGGCACGCCTCTTCCTGCGTCTGTCCGGGCTGCCGTTTGCGGTCGAAGGTCTCGAGCATCTGCCGCGCGAGGCGACCTGTGTGGTCGTGGCGAACCACGCCAGCTACCTGGATGGCATCACGCTGGTCGCCGCGCTGCCGCGCCATTTCCGCTTCGTGGCCAAGCGAGCGCTGCAGGAACGGTTCATCCCGCGCGTGTACTTGCAAGGTCTCGGCGCCATCTTTGTGGATCGCGACGACGCGCAGCGCGGAGCGGAGGACGTCGCACGGGTGACGCGCGGCGTTTGCGCCGGCGCATCCGTGTTGTTCTTTCCGGAAGGCACATTCCGGCGCGTGCCGGGCTTGCTGCCGTTCCATGCGGGCGCGTTCTCTGCGGCGGCGCAGGCCGGCGTGCCCGTGGTGCCGGTGACGATCCGCGGCACGCGCTCCGTGCTGCGTGACGGCCAGTGGTTCCCACGCCGCGTGCCGATCAGCGTGGCCGTCAGTGCCCCGATCCCACCGGATGGTGACGACTGGTCAGCGTCGATCCGGCTGCGCGACGCCGTGCGCGCGCAGATCCTGAACCGGTGCGCCGAGCCGGATGCCGACGCTGAAAGCCGCCTGCACTGGTCGTAGATTGAAGGAACCGGAGCCATGCCGAAGCTGTTGTGGGTTGCGTTGCCGCTGCTCCTGGCGGCAGCGCTGATGACGACGCAGGCGCTGTGGCGCCGGCCGGCGGACGCACGGTGACGGTCATCCTGTTGGGGGCGGCGAGGCCTTCGCTGCGCGCCCGTGACGCGATGAACATTCGTCGCTGGCTTGCCGGAGAGACCCCCGCCGTGCTGGTGCGGGCCGCGGCGATGCGTCCGCGGGCGCCGGTCCAGCGTGCACGCGCAACGCCCGGAGCCGGGCCATGGCCCGCCACGGGCACGTTGGAACCTGCGGCGCCGATCGTCGAACCGAGCATTGGCCGCAAGTGGGCGGGGCTGCGCGCGCCGCCGACTCTGACACCGACTGATGAGTCTTCTGATCACGAGCCATCAGCCTGCGTTCACGCACCATGAAGGCATTGGGATCTGCGGCCGGCAGGTGAGCAGTCATCGCACGAATGGCGTACAACGTTCAATGGACGAGGGCGAAGAGAGGGGCCGCGGCCCTCGACGGATCGGGCGGGCCATGTCACCGAACAAGCAAACCGCGATGGGCATCGGAGGGTGCGTCTTGGCTCCCGGTGGCAGCCTGTACAGGCTCAAGACCGGGACGTCGACCTACGACGTTGCCGTCACGGTGTCGCTGCTGCGGGCAGAACCCTCGCTGCGCAGGCTGTCCGAAGCGAGGCACATCGCCTGTGACCAAGCGACCGCGCTCGGCTACCGGTTGGTGCGCAGCTATGACGACGCCATCGTGCATGGCCTCGTATAGAGAAGAGACAGGCGTAGGCGCCCCGAGGGACGAGCCGCGTCAGTTGCACTCGAACAACGATGCGAGACAAGCCCAGCCTCATGAGGCGGCGAGTCGCCGTTTCCAAGGACAGCGGCGGCCCGTTGAGGTTGGGCAGTTGGGTACCGGAGGCAGCGTGGCCTCAACTCAAAACCTGGGCAAGTCCCGCAGGGTTCGATGATCATTTGGACCGGGGTGCGTCTCGATTCCTTCGGTTTCCTCCGATTCCCCCACGGTCCTCAGCCTCGGCCCGGGCACGGTCTGACCGTGCACCGTATAGATGGTCCACACCTCGTCTCCGCTTGCCAGAGCATCCATGACGTCGATGACCTCGGCTTCGGCGGGCCCGGTAACCCACTCGTTGCGGTCCGTGTCGACGATGCCCCAACGAACGTGCGTCAGTCGCGACCCGTCATCGCTGAATCGCACGCCGTTCACAACGCGGATCTTTGCCATGTCTCGTCCTCTCGCGCCGCATGCGTTAGCCGCTCATCGTGCAATGGATGATTCAGGAGCGCAAGGACGAGCGACGCTGCCTTTGACCGGCACGGGCAAAGCCTGACCGGGCCGAGCCGCTCAGCGCGGCCAGCCATGGCAGTGAGCCCGCCGGTGGTCAAGGCTGCGCAGTGCGGTTGTGCCAGTGCTGTAGTCCTTGTCGATTGCCGAGGTTCGCATGGCAAGCGCGGCGATCACGA
>VBDL01000266.1:0-7493 GCA_005884255.1 Betaproteobacteria bacterium
TGCCGGCACGCAGCCTGGTGGTCACGACGCTGGCCTGCATCGTCGGCGCCGTGCTCTATCGCTTCTTCATCGCGCTGGCGCTCAACGCCGACTTCATCGGCCTGAAGGCCCAGGATCTGAACCTGGTCACCGCCGTGCTGGTCGCGCTCGCCCTGCTCGTTCCCACCTACAAGCGCAAGCTGGCCGGCCTGTGGCTCGGCGCGCGCGGCACTTCGCCCACCGTCACCAAGGAGGCTCAGTAATGTTGCGCGCCCAAGGTCTCGAGATCACCTTCAACCCCGGCACGCCGATCGAAAACCGGGTCCTGCGCGGTCTGGATCTGAGCATCCCCACCGGTCAGTTCGTCACCGTGATCGGCTCCAACGGGGCCGGCAAGTCGACCTTCCTGAACGCCGTCAGCGGCGACCTGATGGTCGATCGCGGCACGATCCAGATCGACGACAGCGACGTCACCCACCGCTCGGCCTGGCAGCGCTCGGGTCTGGTCGCCCGGGTCTTCCAGGACCCGATGGCCGGCACCTGCGAGGCGCTGACGATCGAGGAAAACATGGCGCTGGCCTGGAAGCGCGGCGCGCGGCGCGGCTTCGGCTTTTCGCTGAACCGCAAGCTGCGCGAACTGTTCCGAGACAAGCTCAGCATCCTCAAGCTCGGGCTCGAAAACCGCCTGGCCGACCGCATCGGCCTGCTGTCGGGCGGGCAGCGCCAGGCCGTCAGCCTGTTGATGGCGTCGCTGCAGCCCTCGCGGATCCTGCTGCTCGACGAGCACACCGCGGCGCTCGACCCGAAGACCGCCGCGTTCGTGCTCGAACTCACCGCGAAGATCGTCGAGGCCGGCAAGCTGACGGCCATGATGGTCACGCACAGCATGCGCCAGGCGCTCGACCACGGCACCCGCACCGTGATGCTGCACGAGGGCCGCGTGATCCTCGACGTCGAGGGCCCCCAGCGCAAAGGCATGAGTGTCGAGGACCTGCTGCACATGTTCGAAAAGACCCGCGGCGAGAAGCTCGACGACGACAAGCTGCTGCTGGCCTGACCCACTCCCCCGAATTCCGAAAGACCCCCGTGAAAGAACTGCTGAACCGTTTTGAGACCAAGGCCCCCGAGATCGTTTTCGAGTGGCACGACGCCGAGACGCCCGCGAAGGGCTGGGTCGTCATCAACTCGCTGCGCGGCGGCGCTGCCGGCGGCGGCACGCGCATGCGCAAGGGCCTGGATCGGCGAGAGGTCGAGTCGCTGGCCAAGACCATGGAGGTCAAGTTCAGCGTCAGCGGCCCGGCCATCGGCGGCGCCAAGTCGGGCATCGACTTCGACCCCGCCGACCCGCGCAAGGACGGCGTGCTGCGGCGTTGGTACAAGGCGGTGATGCCGCTGCTCAAGACCTACTACGGCACCGGCGGCGACCTGAACGTCGACGAAGTGCACGAGGTGATCCCGATCACCGAAAGCTACGGCCTGTGGCACCCGCAGGAGGGCGTGGTCAACGGCCACTTCCTGCCCAGCGAGAGCGAGCGCATCCAGAAGGTCGGTCAGCTTCGCCTGGGCGTGGCCAAGGTCGTCGAAGACCCGCGCTACACGCCGGAGTACACCCGCAAGTACGTGGTCGCCGACCTGATCACCGGCTGGGGTGTGGCCGAATCGGTGCTGCACTACTACCGGCTGTACGGCGGCGACGTGGCCGGCAAGCGGGTCGTCGTGCAGGGCTGGGGCAATGTCGGCTCCACCGCCGCGTACTACCTGGCGCAAGCCGGCGCCCGCGTGGTCGGCATCATCGACCGCGAGGGCGGGCTGCTCAACCCGGAAGGCTTCAGCTTCGAGCAGATCCGCACGCTGTTCCTGAACAAGAAGGGCAACCAGCTGGTCGCCCCCGGCATGCTGCCGTTCGACGAGATCAATCGCCGCGTCTGGAGCGCAGGGGCGGAAGTCTTCCTGCCCTGCGCCGGCTCGCGTCTGGTGACGCAGCCGCAGGTCGAGCAGCTGATCAAGGCCGGGCTCGAGGTTGTGGCCAGCGGCGCCAACGTGCCGTTTGCCGACCGCGAGATCTTCTACGGCCCGATCTACGAACACGCCGATTCCGCGGTGGCGGTGATTCCCGACTTCATCGCCAACTGCGGCATGGCGCGCGCGTTCGCGTTCCTGATGCAAGGCGATGTCGAGATCTCCGACGAGGCGGTCTTCGGCGACGTCTCGGCCACCGTGGCCGCGGCGCTCGAACGCTGCCATGCACGTTCCAGTGCCCGCACCGGCATCGCCCGCACCGCGTTCGAGAACGCGCTGACGCAGCTCGTCTGACCTGCCCACCAACTCCCCTCGCCACAGGAACACCACCATGTCCGATCTGTTCGAGAACCCCATGGGCCTGATGGGCTTCGAGTTCGTCGAGTTCGCTTCCCCCACCCCCAACGTGCTCGAACCGGTGTTCGAGCGCATGGGCTTCACCAAGGTGGCCACCCACCGGTCCAAGGACGTGGTGCTGTACCGCCAGGGCGAGATCAACTTCATCGTCAACAACGAGCCGCGCAGCGCGGCCTCGTACTTCGCTGCCGAGCATGGCCCATCGGCCTGCGGCATGGCGTTTCGGGTCAAGAATGCACCGCTGGCCTATGCCCGCGCACTGGAGCTGGGCGCCCAGCCGATCGAGATCTCGACCGGCCCGATGGAGTTGCGCCTGCCGGCGATCAAAGGCATCGGCGGTGCGCCGCTGTACCTGATCGACCGCTTTGGCGAAGGCCAGTCGATCTACGACATCGACTTCGAATTCATACCCGGCGTCGATCGACAGCCGCAGGGCGCGGGCCTGAAGCTGATCGACCACCTGACGCACAACGTCTACCGCGGTCGCATGGCGTTCTGGGCGGCGTTCTATGAGCGGCTGTTCAATTTCCGCGAGATCCGCTTCTTCGACATCAAGGGGGAGTACACCGGCCTGACCTCCAAGGCCATGACCGCCCCCGACGGCAAGATCCGCATCCCGCTGAACGAGGAATCGTCGCGCGGCGCGGGTCAACATCGCGCTGCTCAGCGACGACCTGCCGGCCACGCTGGACGCACTGCGCAAGGCCGGCGTGCCGCTGATGACGGCGCCGCCGGCCACCTACTACGAGATGCTCGACACCAGGCTGCCGGGCCACGGCGAGCCGGTGGCGCAGCTGCAGTCGCGCGGCATTCTGCTCGACGGCAGTACCGAGGGCGGCAAGCAACGCCTGCTGCTGCAGATCTTCACGCAGCCGCAGCTTGGGCCCGTGTTCTTCGAGTTCATCCAGCGCAAGGGCGACGAAGGCTTCGGCGAAGGCAACTTCAAGGCGCTGTTCGAATCGATCGAGCGTGACCAGGTGCGCCGCGGCGTGCTGCAGACCGGCTGAGCCCCGGGGAGCGTCCGACCATGAAGATAGACCGCATTCACCATGTCGCGTACCGCTGCAACGACGCGAAAGAAACCGTGCTCTGGTACGGGAAGATGCTGAACATGGACTTCGTGCTCGCCATCGCCGAGAACGAAGTGCCGTCGACGAGGGAACCCGACCCGTACATGCATGTGTTCCTCGACGCCGGCCAAGGCAACGTGCTGGCGTTCTTCGAGCTGCCCACGCGCCCGCCCATGGGCCGCGACCCGAACACGCCGGCCTGGGTGCAGCACATCGCGTTCAAGGTCAAGGACCGCGCCGAGCTGCTCGCGTTCAAGGCCCATCTGGAGGCCAACGGCGTCGAGGTGCTCGGGGTCACCGACCACGGCGTCTTCCATTCGATCTACTTCTTCGACCCGAACGGCCACCGCGTCGAGCTGGCCTGCCCCGATCCTGACGAGGCGCGACAGCTGGCGAAGCTCGACGCGGTGAAGTGGGAGATGCTCGAGGAATGGTCGCGCACCAGACGCGCGCCCCCGCACGCCGCCTTCCTGCACGCCAGGGAGTCGGCGCGGTGACCGGCCTCGCACTCGACGAGACGCACGCCGCGTCGCTGGCGAGCTGGGTCGAATCGGCCAACGATCCGGCCACCGATTTCCCGATCCAGAACCTGCCCTTCGGGCGTTTCCGCACCGCGGCCGACGAGCCCTGGCGCATCGGTGTGGCGATCGGCGACCAGGTGCTCGACCTCGAATCGGTCGGCCTGATCGACAGTCAGGACATGAACCGGTTGATGGCCGCCGGTGCCGCCTCGCGCCGCGCGCTGCGCCTGGCGCTGTCGCGCGGGCTGCGCCGCGGTAGCGAAGCGCATTCGCCATTCGCGGCAGGACTGCGGGCGCAGTCCGACATCGAGATGGGGCTGCCGTGCCGCATCGGTGACTACACCGACTTCTACACCGGCATCCACCACGCGACGACGGTCGGCAAGCTGTTCCGTCCCGACAACCCCTTGATGCCGAACTACAAGTGGGTGCCGATCGGCTACCACGGCCGTGCATCGTCCGTCGGCGTGAGCGGTCATTCGTTTCACCGGCCGCTGGGGCAGACCAAGCATGCCGACGAGGCGGCGCCCGCGCTCGGCGCGTGCCGCCGCCTGGACTACGAGCTGGAGCTGGGCGCCTTCGTCGCGGTGCCGAATGCGCTGGGCGAAGCCGTGTCGATCGGCGATGCCGAGGAGCACCTGTTCGGCCTGGCCTTGTTCAACGACTGGAGCGCGCGCGACATCCAGGCCTGGGAGTACCAGCCGCTGGGCCCGTTCCTGTCGAAGAACTTCGCCAGCACGCTCTCGCCGTGGATCGTCACGCTGGAGGCGCTGCAGCCGTTTCGCGCCGCATTCACCCGACCCGAAGGCGATCCGCAGCCACTGCCTTATCTCGACTCGCCGGCCAACCGCGCGCACGGCGCCTTCGACATCGAGCTCGAAGTCTGGCTGCAAACGCCGGCCATGCGCGCCGCAGGCAATTCGGGCGTGCGCTTGAGCCGCTCGAACTTTCGCGATGCGTACTGGACGCTGGCTCAGCTGGTGGCGCACCACACCGTCAACGGCTGCAACCTGCAAAGCGGTGACCTGTTCGGATCGGGCACGCTGTCGGGCCCGTTGGCAGACCAGGGCGGATCGTTGCTGGAGCTGAGCCAGGGCGGCAAGCGGCCGCTGCAGTTGTCCAACGGCGAGGTGCGCAGCTTTCTCGAGGACGGTGACCGCGTGATCCTGCGAGGCCACTGCGAGCGCCCGGGATTCCGGCGCATCGGCTTCGGCGAGTGCGCGGGCACGGTGCTGCCGGCGCCGAGGGGGGATTGACCATGCAACGCCAGTTGACCGAAATCGAAAAACACGGCGCGGCGAGCGGCCAGGCCGGCCTGGCCGCGCGCGCGGACTGGACCATCGAGCAGGGCTGGGAGCACTACACCGCCGCGCAACATGCGACCTGGAAAACGCTGTTCGAGCGCCAGACCCGGCTGCTGCCGGGCCGGGCCTGCGACGAGTTCGTGCAGGGCATGCGCGATCTGCCGATCGGCGCCGAGCAGATCCCCGACTTCCGGCGCCTGAGCGACGTGCTGATGAAGCGCACCGGCTGGCAGGTCGTCGCCGTGCCGGGCCTGGTGCCCGACGAGGTGTTCTTCGAGCACCTTGCCCACCGGCGCTTCCCGGCCGGGCACTTCATCCGCAAGCCGCACGAGCTCGACTACCTCGAGGAGCCCGACGTCTTCCACGACGTCTTCGGCCATGTGCCGATGCTGATGAACCCGGTGATTGCCGATTACATCCAGGCCTACGGCGAAGGCGGCCTGCGCGCCCAGCGGCTCGGCAAGCTGGCCAACCTGGCCCGGGTCTACTGGTACACGGTCGAATTCGGCTTGCTGCAGCAGTCGGACGGGTTGCGAATCTACGGCGCGGGCATCGCCTCGTCGTATACCGAAAGCGTCTTCGCCCTCGACGACGATTCACCGAACCGGATCCGCTTCGACCTCGAGCGCGTGATGCGTACGCACTACCGGATCGACGACTTCCAGGAGAGCTACTTCGTCATCGGCCACCTCGACGAATTGCTCGAACTCGCGCGGATCGACTTCGCACCGTTCTACGAACGCGCGCAGGGGCAGCCGGAGTACCCGCCGGGCCAGGTACTGGCCGACGACGCACTGGTCGCGCGGGGCACCGGTCGCTATCACGCCAACAAGCGCCGGGAGGCATCCAATGAGTGAGCGTATCGACAGGATGGAGTCACGAGCGGGGACTCAGTGCGTGCATCGAAGGGTGCCGACAAGTGGTTCGACGCACGCGATCACTTCCGGACGAAGCGGATGATCATTTCGACGATGCTGTCGCGTCGCGCGCGCAACTCGGCCGGTGACGCCACCTCGCGCTTGAAGATCAGCGAGAACGTGTGTCGGTTCGCGACGTTGAAGAAGCACAGCGCCGAGATCGACATGTGCAGGTCGGTCGCATCGATGTCCTGCCGGAACACCTGGGCCTTGACGCCGCGATCGTAGACCTGCCGCACGGCGTCGATTGCCGTCGCGTTGAGCTGCTGGATCGTCTTGCTCTGCGCCAGGAACTCGCCGCGGTGGATGTTCTCGGTCATCACGAGACGGATGAAGTCCTCGTTGTCCTGGTGGTAGTCGAAGGTGAAGGCCACCAGCTTGCGCAGCGCGTCCTCGGGCGGCAGGTCCTCGAGGTTCAGCTGCGCTTCGATTTCGCGGATCCGCTGGTACGACTTCTCCAGCACGGCCAGGTACAAGCCCTCCTTGCCGCCGAAGTGGTAGTAGATCATTCGCTTGCTGGTGCGGGTGGCGGCTGCGATCTCGTCGATCCGCGCGCCGCTCAGCCCCTTGTCGGCGAACTCCGCCGTCGCCACGCGCAGGATGTCGGCCATCGACGCCTCCGCGTCGTAGGCGCGCTTCACGGTCTTGTCGGCCACTGCCGACTTGGATCCGGATGTGTGTACCAGTTCGTCCATTAAACAAGCCTAACACGGGTGTGGCTCGGTGGATTCCGAGGAGATCAGGGTTTTCACCAATCAAAAGAAGCGAACTAGTTAGTACATTGTTCGCATCGGCACCCCTTCTCGAGGCCGAACCAGGAGACACCATGAACCCCGGATCCCCCGCCGCCGAACTGCAGCCGGCGACACGCGCTCCCAGAAAGGCCGCTCTCGCGAGCTGGATCGGCAGCGCCGTCGAGTACTACGACTTCTTCATCTACGGCACCGCCGCGGCGCTGGTGTTCGGCAAGATCTTCTTCCCGTCCTTCGACCCCAAGGTCGCGGCCGTCGCGGCCTTCGCGACCTTCGGCGTCGCCTACATCACGCGACCGATCGGCGCGTTCATCCTCGGCCACGTGGGCGACAAGTTCGGCCGCAAGAAGGTACTCACGTTCACCTTGCTGCTGATGGGCGTGTCGACCTTTCTCGTCGGCGCGCTGCCCACCTACGGGCAGGTCGGCATCGCCGCGCCGATCATGCTGGTCATCCTGCGCCTGCTGCAGGGCATCTCGGCGGCGGGCGAACAGGCCGGCGCCAACTCGATGACGCTGGAGCATGCGCCGGCGAACCGCCGTGCGTTCTTCACCAGCTTCACGCTGTCGGGCAC
>VBDL01000266.1:7704-9155 GCA_005884255.1 Betaproteobacteria bacterium
GGTGGTGTTTGCCGCGCTGGTGTCGGTGGTCAGCACGATCTTCAGCGTCTTCACGCTGTCGTATGCAGTCAACACGATGCACATCCCGCGGGCCACGATGCTGACGGTGCTGGTGCTCGCGAACGTCGTCGCGCTGGGCGCGATCCCGCTGTGGGCCGCCCTGTCTGACCGTATCGGCCGCCGCCCGGTCTTCATGCTGGGGGCGCTCGGCTCCGCCGCGTTGATCTGGCCGTACATGTGGGCCATCGGCAGCGGCAACGTGGCGTTGATCTTCGTCTTCGGCCTTCTGCTGTCGGGCGTGGTCTACAGCGCCGCCAACGGCGTCTGGCCGGCGCTGTACGGTGAGATGTTCGACACGCGGGTGCGCCTGTCGGGCATGGCGATCGGCACGCAGATCGGCTTCGCGCTCGGCGGCTTCGCGCCGACGATCAGCGCCGCGGTGATGGGTACCGGGCCGACCGGCTGGATGCCGGTGGCGCTGTTCACCACCGTCACCGGCGTCGTCGCCGCGCTCTCGGCGTGGACCGCACGCGAGACCTACAACATCCCGATGGAGCAGCTCGGCCGCAAGGACGGCCTGGCTTTGGCCGTCGCCTGACCTCGCACGAAGGGACGCGCCACATGATCACGGGCAAGACGCAGCTCATCGCGCACCTCGGTTACCCCACCGAGGCCTTCAAGGCGCCGATGATCTACAACCCCTGGTTCGAGTCGCAGGGCATCGATGCGGTCGTGGTGCCGATGGGCGTGAAGCCCGACGACTACCCCGCCACGCTGACGGCACTCGCCCGGCTGACGAACCTGCGCGGCGCGCTGGTGACGATGCCGCACAAGGTGACCACGCTGTCGCTGGCCAACGAGGTCACGCCCACCGCACGCATCGCCGGGGCCTGCAACGCGCTGCTCAGACGCGCCGACGGCAGCTGGCTCGGCGACCAGTTCGACGGCGCCGGCTTCGTGCGCGGCGTCCAGCGCAAGGGCCGGCGCCTGGCCGGTGCGCGGGCGCTGGTGGCCGGCTGCGGCGGCGTCGGCTCGGCGATCGCCGCGTCGCTGGCGGCGGCAGGTGTGGCCGAAATCGGCCTGTTCGACAGCCACGCCGTCAGCGCCGAGGCGCTGCGCGACCGGCTGCTGCGGCACTATCCGGCGCTGGTCGTGCGCACAGGCTCCAAGGACCCGGCGAGCCACGACATCGTCGTCAACGCGACGCCGCTCGGCATGAACGACGGCGATCCGCTGCCGCTGGATGTCGAGCGCATCGACCCGCGGGCACTGGTCGGCGAGGTCGTCATGAAGGCCGAGTACACGCCGCTGCTGCGCGCCGCGAAGGCCAAGGGTTGTGACGTGCAGGTCGGCACCGACATGCTGTTCGAGATGATCCCGGCCTACCTCGAGTTCTTCGGCTTCGGCAACGCGACGCCTGACGAATTGCGCGCCGCTTCCAGGATCACCTA
>VBDL01000267.1 GCA_005884255.1 Betaproteobacteria bacterium
TGACCGCAGCGCCCATCGCCGTGTACATCTCGATGCCCAGGCCCACGGTGCGGAACTTCAGGCCCTTGAAGTCGGCGGGGCTGGTGACCGGCTTCTTGTACCAGCCAAGCGGTTCGGTCGGCATCGGCCCGTACGGGAACGACACCACGTCCATGTTCAGGCTCTTGTAGATGTCGGCGAGCAGCTCCTTGCCGCCGCCGTATTTGTGCCACGCCAACAGCATGTTGGCGTCCATGCCGTAGGCCGGGCCCGATCCCCACAGCGCGAGTGCCGGGTTCTTGCCGTACCAGTACACGAGCACGCCATGGCCTCCGTCGAGCGTGCCCTTGCTCACCGCATCGAGCAGATCGAAGGCCTTCACCACGGCGCCGGACGGCAACACATCGATCTTGAGTTCCCCGCCGGCCATGTCGTTGACCTTCTTCGCGAAGTCCTGGGCGTACTCGTGGAAGATGTCCTTCGAGGGCCAAGTGCTCTGGAAGCGGAACGACGTCTGCGTCTGCGCGGTCGACACCATCGGAAAGGCCATCGCGCCGGCGCCGAGGGCCCCGGCCGAAGCGCGCTTGAGGAAGCGGCGCCGTTGTGAAGCGGTCTTGGTCACGTGCGTCTCCTGGGTTGATGGAACTGCAGTGAATGCCTCACGGGCCTTCTGGGTAAGCAGGCCGAAGGCTGCAGTCATCGTATGACTTGCAAGCGCCGCTTCTGCTGGCAAAAACCCGCGCCCCGCCGGCAATGAGCGCGGCGGGGTGACGCGTGTGTGCGAGTCTTAGAGCGCTTCGCGCAGGCCCGCGCCGCGCAGCGCCGGCGTGGCCTGCTCGATCGGCTGCAGCAGCCGCGGCCAGATGCGCGGGCCCAGCTCGCGGCGGAAGGCGCCGAAGTGGCCGATGCGTGCGAGGCCGACGTCGGCCGGCTGCAGCGCGTGGCGCTGCACGGCGGCCAAGGCGAATTGCTCGGCCAACGCATCGACGCACGACGGCGGCCCATACGTCCAGTCATCGCCGACATGCCACAGATGCACCGGCGCGACGACGGCCGAGAAGGCACGGTGCGCCTGCATCGCCGGGTCGCTGAACGAGAAGCCGCGGCGCCGGCCCCAGCGCGCCCACTGCCGTGCCACTTCCGGCGGCAGCGGCTGCGCGCCGCCGCCCAGCGCCCATGCCGGCGCATGGCCGAAGAGCGCGACCACCGCGGGGATCAGGCCATAGAAGAAGGCCGCGGTGAGCCAGCGATCGGGGTTGGGCCATCGCCGCCATTCGCCGGACTGCGCGGCGATGCCGAGGATCGCATCGGCACGCTCGACGCCGCGCGCGAAGCCGAGCGCATTGCCGCCGAACGAGTGGCCGACGAGCAGCAGCGGCAGCCCGTCGCGCTCGCGGCGTGCTTCGGCGGCGGCCAGCGCGGCACTCATGTCGAACACGGCCCAATCGGCCATCGATGCCACGTCGCGGCGCACGTCGCCTTGGCGCGATTGGCCGATGCCGCGGTAGTCGTAGCTCAGCACCGCGTAGCCGCGCGCGGCCAGCCACTGCGCGAAGGCGCGGTAGAAGTGGCGCGGCACGCCGGTGGCCGAATGCACCACCGCGACAGCGCGCGCGGCGCCTTGCGGCGGCTCGAACCACGAGGCGGCGAGCGCGCGGCCGTCGTCGCAGACGAGCGTGGTGTCGTTGGGCAGCACGTCAGAGGTGGCAGCCGCGGCTCCGGCGCGAGCCGCCAAGCCCGGCGCGGTGGTGGAAGCAGTCATGCGGCCAAGCTTAGAAAGTCGACGGCGCATTGACTAGACTGCGCTTGGTTGACTCATTGGTTCCAATCCGTTGACAAAAGACCGCCGCCCTGCCCGCTTGCCGCCGCCCTCGCTGGCGCGCGCCAGCACCCGCGCGCTCGACGCCAATGCGCTGGAGTTGCTGGCGCGCGTGATCGCCGCCGGCAGCTTCGCGCAGGCGGCGCGCGAGCTGCACCTGACGCGCGCGGCCATCAGCCGCCGTGTCGCGCAGATCGAGGCCGATCTCGGCCAGCCGCTGTTCGCGCGCACGACGCGCGCGCTCGGACTCACCGAAGCGGGCCGCCGCCTGGCGACGCGGGCGCGCGCGGTGCTCGATGCGGCCGAGCAGGCCCGTCGCGCGCTGCGCGGCAGCAGCACGGGCCTCTCGGGCACCTTGCGCGTCACCGCGGTGCCGAGCTTCGGCGGCGCGGTGCTCGGCCCCTTGCTCGCGCACTTCCAGGCCGAGCACCCGGCGCTGCGCCTGGAGCTGATGCTGACGCATCGCCGCGTCGACCTGCTGCGCGAGGACGTGGACGTGGCCTTCCGCGTGACGCGCCGCGTGCCGCAGGACTGGGTGGCGCAGCCGGTGCTGCGCTTCACGGTGAACGCTTATGCACGGCCGCGCCAGGGCATTCCGCTGGCCTCGCCGTCCGCGCTGGAAGACTCGTCCGTGCTGCTGTTCGGCGGGCCGGCGGAAAGCCTGACGATGCGCTGGCAACACTCGCAGCACGGCGAGGTCGACGTCGACATCCACCCGACCTGCTGCGCCGACGACTTCGCCACCTTGCTCGCGATGGCGCGCGACGGCGACGGCATCGTCTTCGCGCCGGACTACTGCATGCGCGACGAGCTCGCGCGCCGCGGCCTCGTCGATGCGCTGCCCGGCTGGCAGTTCACGGCCGGCGAAGGCGACACCGTGCAAGCTTTGACGCTGCCCGCGCCGCAGACGCCAGAGAGCGCGCGTGCGCTGGTGCGCTTCGTGCGCGATGCTCTCAGCGAAGGTGGGTAATCGGTGGCGCGAAGCACTCCATCACCGACAGCGGCACGCCGCGCAACGTGAACACCGAGCGCCGTGCCCACACGCTGCGCGCGGCCCACTCGCTGCCCGTCGCTTTGTGCCACGCCTGACGCGCCCAGCGCGCCTCACGGCTGGCCGGCGCGAAGCGCGCGAACTCGAGCGCCGAGCGCTGCGCGCCGCGCGTACCGAACAGCAGGTCGGCCCGCGTCGCGCGCGCGGCGACCAGCGAGCGCGCGAGCACCAGCGGCTCGCCGTCGCAGCACAGCAGCACCTCGCGGCCGAGCGCGGCATCGCGCAGTGCAAGCGCGTCGCGCTCATGCGGCCACGGCCGCGTCTTCGCCTGCCGCAGCAGTTGCACCTCGAAGCGCTCGCAGCGCGCGGCCAGCCGCGCGCTGAGCGAGCCCGGTGCCTGCAGCCAGCGGCGCAGCGCGCGATCGGGCACGCCACGCAGTGCGCCGAACACCTCTCGCTTGCGCATCAGGCCAGTGCGCGACCGATCAAGATCTTCTGCACGTCCGACGTGCCTTCGTAGATCTGCGTCACGCGCACGTCGCGGTAGATGCGCTCCACGGGGAAGTCGCTCACGTAGCCATAGCCGCCGTGGATCTGGATCGCCGCGGAGCACACGCGCTCGGCCATCTCGCTGGCGTTGAGCTTGGCCATCGCGGCTTCCTTCAGGCACGGCAGGCCGGCGTCCTTCAGGCTCGCGGCATGCCAGATCAGCTGGCGCGCGGCCTCGATCTGCGTCGCCATCTCGGCGAGGCGGAACTGCACGGCCTGATGCTCGAAGATCGGCTGGCCGAAGGCGACGCGCTCCTTGCTGTACTTCAGCGCCGCGTCGAAGGCCGCGCGCGCCATGCCCACCGATTGCGACGCAATGCCGATGCGCCCGCCCTCGAGCCCCGACAGCGCGATCTTCAGGCCCTGGCCTTCATCGCCGAGCAGGTTGGCCGCCGGAATGCGGCAGTTCTCGAACAGGATCTGCGCGGTGTCGCTGGCGTGCTGGCCCATCTTCTCTTCCAGCCGCGCCACCGTGTAGCCCGGCGTCTTCGTCGGCACGATGAAGGCGCTGATGCCCTTCTTGCCAGCGGTCTTGTCGGTCACCGCCATCACGATGGCCACGTCACCGTTCTTGCCGCTGGTGATGAACTGCTTGACGCCGTTGAGCACGTAGTCGTCGCCGTCCTTCGTCGCGGTGGTCTTCAGCCCTGCCGCCTCGGACCCGACATGCGGCTCGGTGAGGCAGAAGGCGCCGAGCATCTCGCCGCGCGCCAGCGGCTTCAGCCACTGCTGCTTTTGCGCCTCGCTGGCCCAGCTCATCAGGATCGAGCACACCGGGCAGTTGTTGACGCTGACGATAGTCGACGTGGCGCCATCGCCGGCGGCAATCTCCTCGAGGATGATCGACAAGGCCAGGTAGTCCAGGCCCGCGCCGTCGTACTCGGCGGGCACCGCGACCCCGTAGCAGCCGAGCTCGGCCAGGCCGCGCAACTCGTCCTTCGGGAAATGCGCCGTCTTGTCCCACGCCGCGGCCTTCGGCGCGATGCGGTCCTGCACATAGGCGCGCACGGCGTCTTGCACGGCGCGATGGTCTTCGCTGAGGAGCATGTCTCTTCTGTCTACTTGGAACGGTCCGCCGCGCCGTAGCAGGCGGACATGCGGCAAATGCGCCCGTCGGCGTCGAACTCTTCGTTGTCGGCCACCAGCACGCCGGCCTGGTTGCGGTACAGCACGCTGATCGCGCGCACGCCCACGAGCACGTCGACCAGCTCGAACTGCAGCTTCGGGTTGGCAACACCGAGTGCAAAGAACTCGCGCACCGCCGCCTTGCCCTTGAGCACGCCGTCGCCACCGAAAGCGCGCGCCGCCAGCGGCGAGCGCAGCTCGATGTCGTCGGCGTAGAAGGCCATCACCGCGTCCAGATCGTGCGCGTTGAAGGCCTCGACCCAGGCCTGCGCGTGCTCGCGGGCGTGCGCGATGTCCATCGCCTCAGACCAGTTCGACGGCCATCGCGGTGGCTTCGCCGCCGCCGATGCACAGCGCCGCGACGCCGCGCTTGCCGCCCAGCTTGCGCAGCGCGCCGAGCAGGGTGACGACGATGCGCGCACCGGAGGCGCCGATCGGGTGGCCGAGTGCACAGGCACCGCCGTGCACGTTGACGATCTCGTGCGGCAGCTTGTATTCAGCCATCGCGGCCATCGTCACCGCGGCGAAAGCTTCGTTCACTTCCCACAGGTTGACGCTCTTGGCGTCCCAGCCGCTTTTCTTCAGCACCTTGTCGATGGCGCCCACCGGCGCGGTGGTGAACCAGTCGGGCGCCTGCGCGTGCACCGAGTGCGCGACGATGCGCGCGATCGGCTTGACGCCCATCTTCGCGGCGGTGCTCTCGCGCATCAGCACCAGCGCGGCTGCGCCGTCGGAGATGCTCGACGAGGTGGCGGCGGTGATGGTGCCGTCCTTCTTGAACGCGGGCTTCAGGCCCGGGATCTTGTCGAGCTTGGCCTTGAAGGGCTGCTCATCGAACTTGATCACCGTGTCGCCGCTCTTTCCGGCCAGGGTCACGGGTGCCATTTCCCATTCGAAGCTGCCGTCCTCGTTGGCCTTCTTGGAGCGCTGCGTCGATGCGATGGCGAACTGGTCCTGCGCCTCGCGGCTGAACTGGTACTTGGCGACGCACTGCTCGGCGAACACGCCCATCGCCTTGCCGCGCTCGTAGGCGTCTTCCAGGCCATCGATCGCCATGTGGTCATACAGGCTGGCGGCGCCGTACTTGATGCCCTTGCGCGCGAACGTGAGGTGCGGCGCATTGGTCATGCTCTCCATGCCGCCGGCCACCATCACGTTGGCCGAGCCCACGGCAAGCATGTCGTGCGCGAACATCATTGCGCGCATGCCGGAGCCGCACATCTTCGAAAGGGTCACGGCGCCCGCCGAATCGGGCAGGCCCGCGCGGCGCATCGCCTGGCGCGCTGGCGCCTGGCCTTGGCCCGCCATCAGGCAGTTGCCGAGCAGCACTTCGTCGATGCTGTCGCCGGGCACGCCGGCGCGCTCGACCGCGGCCTTGATGGCCACGGCGCCGAGCTCCCACGCGGCGAGCGGCGACAGATCACCCAGCAGGCCGCCGATCGGCGTGCGGGCAGCGGAGACGATGACGATGGGGTCGGACATGGTGAGAGCTCCTTAGGAGGGAAGTGACAGCGCGGCGGCCTCTGAAGGAGGCGCCACCGCGGCGGCTTGTTGCGCGGCGGCGAGGCGCCGCTGGTTCTTGAATCGCTTGGCCGTGTCGTAGGGGAACACGTCGTGCACGTGGCCGGCGAGGATGCGCTGCTTGTGCGCCTGCCAGAACGCCGGGTCGAGCAGCTCGGCATGGTGCTTCATGAACACCTCGCGGATCGCCGGGTTGCCGAGCAGGAAGGGGCCGAAGGTCTCGGGGAACACGTCCTTCGGGCCGACGCTGTACCAGACCTCGCTGGACAGCTCCTCTTCCTCGTTGCGCGCCTGCGGCACATGGCGGAAGTTGCAGTCCGACAGGTACTCGATTTCGTCGTAGTCGTAGAACACGACCTTGCCATGACGCGTGACGCCGAAGTTCTTCCACAGCATGTCGCCGGGGAAGATGTTCGCCGCCACCATGTCCTTGATCGCATTGCCGTACTCGATGACCGCGTGCTCCATCTGCTCGCGCGTGGCGTCCTGCAGGTAGATGTTCAGCGGGATCATGCGCCGCTCGATGTACAGGTGCTTGATGACGATGGCCTCGCCGTCTTCCTCGATCAGACTCGGGCAGAGTTCGTTGAGTTCGGCGATCAGTTCCTCGTCGAAGCGCGAGCGCGGAAAGGCGACGTTGCTGTACTCCAGCGTGTCGGCCATGCGGCCGACACGGTCGTGGCTCTTGACCAACAGGTACTTGCCCTTGATCTGCTCGCGCGTGGTGTCCTTCTGCGGCGGGAACCAATCCCGGATGACCTTGAACACGTAGGGGAAGCTCGGCAGGTCAAACACCAGCATGACCATGCCCTTGATGCCGGGCGCGGTGCGGAAGGTGTCGCTCGAATGGCGCAGGTGGAAGAGGAAGTCGCGGTAGAAGAGGTTCTTGCCCTGCTTGTGCAGCCCCAGCGCGCTGTAGATCTCGGAGCGCGGCTTGCGCGGCATCATCGAGCGCAGGAAGTGCACGTAGGCCGCCGGGATCTCCATCTCGACGAGGAAGTACGCGCGCGCGAAGCTGAAGACGATCAGCAACTCGTCTTCGCCGAAGAGGGCCGTGTCGATGGTGAGCCAGCCGCCCGGCGTGTGCAGGATCGGCAGCGCGAACGGCGTCTCGTTGAAGCCGTTGATGATCTTGCCGACGATGTAGGCGCCCTTGTTGCGGAAGAACAGGGAGCTGAGCACCTGGATCTGGAAGTTGGTGCGCAGCCGCATGTCGCCGAACTGCTTGCGCATCGCGCCGAGCACGTGTTCGACGTCGCGACCGAGGTCTTCGAAGTCGCGCTGCAGCTGGAAGTTGGTGACGATGCGCAGCAGCGTGTCGCGCAAGGTGTCGCGCGTCGGGTAGTAGGCGCGGTAGGTTGGTTGCGCGAAGATGAAGTCGTTTCGGAAGTAGCTGCGGTGCAGGATCTTCGTCGTCACCGAGTTGAAGAAGGTCTCGGCGAGCTCGGGCTGGTGGTGCTCGATCAGCATGCCGATGTAGTGCAGCTTGACCTGGTGCCACACCTCCATCGGCAGCTCGCTGGCGCGGAACTCGGTCTGCAGCCGCTCGGCGCCCTCGTCGACGCGCTTGTCGTAGAACTCGATGCGCTCGCGCTGCGCGCGCTGCTGGCCGTGCCAGTCAGCCGACTCGAAGCGGCTCTTCGCCTCGGCACTGGCCTGGCGGAACAGGCGGTAGTGCTTGTCGAAGCCTTCGAGCATCGCCCTGGCGATGTCGAAGGCGCGGCGGTCGGTGAGCTGTTGCGGGAACATCTCAGATTCCGATCAGTTCATGGCGCCGCTTCAATGCCGTCAGCGCCGACTCGTATGCCTCATCGACATCCTCCGGCCGCGCCGCGGTGATGCTCAGGTCCTTCAGCAGGCCGTTGTGCAGGCCGTAGACCCAGCCGTGCACCACCACCTCCTGCTGCCGCGCCCAGGCGTCTTGCACCACCGTGGTCTTGCAGGCGTTGAGCGCCTGCTCCAGCACGTTGAGCTCGCACAGCGCATCGACGCGCTTGTCGGCCGGCACCGTGCCGAGCCAGGCGATGTGCTTGTCGCGCACGTCCTGCACATGGCGCAGCCAGTTGTCCGCGAGGCCGATGCGCGTGTCGCTCAGCGCCGCACGCACGCCGCCGCAGCCGGAGTGGCCGACGACGATGATGTGCTTGACCTGCAGCATGTCGATGGCGAACTGGATCACCGACAGGCAGTTCAGGTCCGAGTGCACCACCACGTTGGCCACGTTGCGATGCACGAACAGCTCGCCGGGCAGCAGGCCGACCAGCTCGTTGGCCGGCACGCGGCTGTCGCTGCAGCCGATCCACAGGTATTGCGGCGCCTGCTGGCCGAGCAGCCGGGTGAAGAAGCCCGGCTCGCGCGCCTCGGTGCTTTGCGCCCAGAGGCGGTTGCTGTCGAACAGCTCCTGCAGTTCCGTCGTCATGCCGACAGTTTAGTGAGGACGATAGGCCGCGTACTGCACGCGGTCGATCACGCGGCCGGCCTTGATCGCGCTGCGCGGCAGCTCGGCCTCCTTGACGTAGCCGCACTTGGCCGCCACGCGCTGCGACGCCGCGTTCCACGCGAAGATCGGCGCGAACAGGCGCGTGAGCGCGGGCTGCGCGTCCCAAGCCCAGCCGGTGACGAGTTGCAGCGCCTCGCTGGTGATGCCGCGGCCCCAGTGCGCCTGGCCGATCCAGTAGCCGACTTCGGCGTTGCAGCCCATCCAGCCCTGCTGCGGCACGACACTGATGCAGCCGA
>VBDL01000231.1 GCA_005884255.1 Betaproteobacteria bacterium
TGTCGGCCACCGCGTGGGTGATGATGCTCGACCTCGCCGCCGTGCCGAGCCCGTGGGTGCGCGAGCTGATGCCGGCCTTCCTGTCGGCGCTGGCCTGGATGGCCCTGCTTGGTCCGCTGGCCGTGCTCTACGGCCTTCGCTATGCGCGCGAGATCGACACTGGCGAGATGGGGAGACTGAAATGAGTCTCGAAGCCTTTTCCCGCTCCGCACCGTTCACGCTCGGCGTCGAGCTCGAGCTGCAGATCGTCAACTCGCACGACTACGACCTCACGCCCGGGGCTGAGGATTTGCTGCGCGTGATCGGCAAGCGGCGCCTCGCGGCCGACGTGAAGCCGGAGATCACCAGCAGCATGATCGAGACTTCCACCGGCGTGTGCGAGAACCACGGCCAGGTGATCGCGCAGTTGCGCGAGGTGCGCGACGCGCTGGTCGAATCTGCGGAGCGATTGAACCTGCGGCTGTGCGGCGGTGGCACGCACCCGTTCCAGGACTGGAGCCGGCGCCGCATCTTCGACACGCAGCGCTTTCGCAAGGTGTCGGAGCTCTACGGTTATCTGTCGAAGCAGTTCACCGTGTTCGGCCAGCACGTGCACATCGGCTGCCCAAGCCCGGACGAGGCGCTGTGGCTGCTGCACGCGTTGTCGCGCTATGTGCCGCACGTGATCGCGCTGTCGGCCTCATCGCCGTACGTGCAGGGCTACGACACCGGCTTTCAGTCAGCGCGCCTGAATTCGGTGTTCGCCTTCCCGCTGGCCGGGCGGGCGCCGTTCCTGTTGAGCTGGGACGCCTTCAGCGTGTATTTCGAGAAGATGAGCCGCACCGGCGTCGTCAAGTCGATGAAGGACTTCTACTGGGACATCCGCCCCAAGCCCGAGTACGGCACGATCGAGGTGCGCGTGATGGACACGCCGCTGACCGTCGAGCGTGCCGCGGCCACAGCGGCCTACCTGCAGTGCGTGGCGCGCTGGCTGCTCACCGAGAAGCCGTTCCAGCCGCAGGAAGATGACTATCTCGCCTACACCTACAACCGCTTCCAGGCCTGCCGCTTCGGGCTCGATGGCGAGGTGGTGGACCCGCTGACCTCCGAGCACCACGCGCTGCGCGACGTGATCCGCCGCACGCTGCGCGACATCGAAGGCCATGCCATCGACCTGCAGGCCGACGACGGCCTGAACCTCATCCGCGAGAGCCTGCTCGACGAGGATGGTGGCGCCGATGCGAGCTGGTTGCGCGCGACGCAGGCGCAGCAGCAGTACCTGCCGGAGCTGGTGCGCCGGCAGTGCGTGCGCTTCGAAGGAGGCGAGGTGTGAGCCCCCAGCCACGGTACTCCGTGGCCGGGGGCTAAATCGTTTCGCAGCGGTTGCGCCCGTTGCGCTTGGCCTGGTACAGCGCCGCATCGGCCGCGTTGACCAGCGTGCCGGCGCCGCTGCCGCCCTCGGGCACGGCGGCGGCGACGCCGATGCTCACGGTGACGCGGTAGCCGCCGGCCACGAGGTCGGCGAAATCGTGGGCCGCGATGGTGCGGCGCGCGCTCTCGGCCAGCTCGTGCGCGGCACGCGCGTCGATGCCGGGCAGGATCAATGCGAACTCCTCGCCGCCGTAGCGCGCCACCACGTCGCCGGCGCGGCGCGCGCTGTCGCGCAGCAGGCGCGCCACGCGCGCGAGGAAGGCGTCGCCGAGCTGGTGGCCGAACAGGTCGTTGAGCGCCTTGAAGTGATCGATGTCGACCATCAGCAGCGCGAGCGAGCTGCCTTCGCGCAGCGAGCGGTACCACTCCTTGGCCAGCGTGGCGTCGAACTGGCGCCGGTTGGCCAGGCCCGTGAGCGCATCGGTGGCGGCCAGCGCGGCGAGCTCGGCGTTGGCGGCGGCCAGCGCGTCCTCGGCGCGGCGGCGCTGCGTCGCGTCGCGCAGGTTGCACACGTATTCGGCGCCGCCCGAGCCATCGGTCAGCGCGCGCACGCGAGCTTCGACCCACAGCACGCCGCCATCGCGCCGCCGCGCGCGGAACATCTGCGGGCCGGCATCGCCGGCCTGCGCACCGGGCTCGAAATGGCGCGCGAGGAAGGCGTCGCGATCGTCTTCGTGCAATAGCGTGGTGATCGGGCGGCCGATCAGCGCCTGCGACGGCCAGTCGAGCATCTCGGCCGCGGCCGGCGACGCATAGCGCAGCTTCATCTGCGTGTCGATGAAGAGAATGATGTCACTGGAGTTGTCGGCCAGCACGCGGTAGCGCGCCTCGCTGTCGCGCAGGCGCTGCTCGGTGGCCAGCATGTCGCGCTGCTGGCGCTTGAGCGTGCTGATGTCGGCATGCACGACGTAGGCGATGCCGTCGCGGTTGCGGTGCTCGATCACGCGCACCCAGCGGTCGCCGGGCAGCGGCAGCTCGAAGGGCGCGCCGGTGAAGCGCAGGCTCTCGGCCAGCGCCTGCGCGCCGGGCTCGGCATCGCGCTCGTCGGGCGCGGCGTCGCGCCACGCGGCGCGATAGACGTCGTTGAAGCGCTGCCCGATCACGGCGTCGCGGTGCGTCAGCCCGTACAGCAGCGCGAAGGGCTCGTTGACCGACGCGATGCGGTCCTCGCGGTCGAGCACCATCACGCCGTCGGCGAGGTTGTCGATCAGCGTGATCTCGGCCGGCGAGGGCTGCGCGCCGCGCTCGAAGGCGCTTTGCGGCGCCGGGTGCGGCGGCAGGATCTGCGTCCACACGCGCACGCGGCGGCCTTCGGCCAACGGCAGCGAGGCCACGCGCACCCAGATGCCACGGTGCTGGAAGGTGTAGGGGCGGAACTGCGAGCGGTGGCGCTCGATGCCGGCCTCGATGTAGCGGTCGATGTGCGGCAGATCCTCGGGCGCCAGGCGTGCCTGGTAGAAGCGCCGCAGGTTGTCGCGGTAGGGCTCGCCGTCGTAGATGTGGCCGTCGTGCTCGGGGAAGAAGCGCAGGAAGCTGCGGTTCCACAGGCGCTGGCGGTCGTCGGCATCGAACAGGCACAGCGCGACATTCAGGCTGTCGAGCAATTCGGCCAGCGCGGCGAGATCGCTGTCGGCCACGCGCACGCTCCTCTGTTAGACCGTGGTGGTGAGCCTGTCGCGTCGCGCCAGGTCCGGAAACCACCGCATCCACAGCGCGACCACCAGCAGTGTACCCACGCCGCCCAGCAGCACGGAACCCACGGGGCCGAGGAAGGCGGCTGTCGCACCGGACTCGAACTCGCCGAGCTGGTTGCTCGCGCCGATGAAGATCGAGTTGACCGCGCTGACGCGCCCGCGCATCGCGTCGGGCGTCTCCAGCTGCACCAGCGACTGCCGGATCACGATGCTCACCATGTCGGCGCCGCCGCTCACCGCGAGTGCGAGCAGCGACAGCACGAACACGTGGGACACCGCGAACACCAGGGTGGCGACGCCGTACAGCGCCACTGCGCCGAACAGCCAGCGGCCCACGCGCCGATCGACCGGGTGGCGCGCCAGCCACAGCGACACGGCCAGCGCCCCGGCGGCCGGCGCGGCGCGCAGCAGCCCCAAGCCCCAGGGGCCGACGTGCAGCACGTCCTTGGCGAACATCGGCAGCAGCGCCGTCGCACCGCCGAGCAGCACGGCGAACAGGTCCAGCGAGATCGCGCCCAGCACCACCGGCCGGTGGCGCACGAAGCTGACGCCGGCAAACAGCGTCTTCAGCGTCACCGGCTCGTGCGGCAGCGGCTGCCGCTCGTAGACGATGCTGGCCACGCAAGCCGCGGCGGCGACGAAGAGCAGCGTGCACAGCGCATACACCGCCGTCGCGCCCGCCGCATAGACGAAGCCGCCGATCGCCGGGCCGGCGATGATCGCCGCCTGCATCGCCGCCGAGCTGAGCGCCAGCGCGCGCGGCAGGATCTGCGGCGGCACCAGCAGTGGCGCGAGCGCCTGCTGCGCCGGCATCTGGAAGGCGCGGGCCACGCCGAGCACCAGCGACAGCGCGAGGATCAGCGTGCGGCTGGCCAGCGCACCCTGCGTGGCCGCGAGCAGCAGCAGCGCAACGGCGAACTGCAGCGCCAGGCAGGCGGCGAGCACGCGGCGGCGGTCGTAGCGATCGTTGACGTGACCGGCGAGCAACGCCAGCGCCAGGGCGGGCGCGAACTGGTAGAGGCCGACGAGGCCGAGGTCCCAGGCGCTGCCGGTCAGCTCGTACATCTGCCAGCCGAGCGCGACCATCAGCATCTGCGCACCTATGGTGCCGGCGATGCGGCCGAGCCAGAAGCGCTTGAAGGACGGGTGGGAGAGCGGGGAGGAGAGGTCGCTTGACGCGACCGCGGTAGCAGCGGGGGAGGACATCTCGGCCGAGCTTACGCGATGAGGCCATTGCGACTATCGTGCGGGGGCATGAGCACGGAGGTCGCCCGACTCTTCATCGGTCTGTGGCCGGACGAGGCGCCGGGCGCTATGCGCCCATCGAGACGCCTGGCAATGGCCCAGGCGCGCGGCGGTGATGGACGACGCGCGGCTGCACGCGACGCTGCATTTCCTTGGCGACCAGCCGCGCGAGCTGATCGCGCCATTGCTGGAAGGCCTGGCGCGCTTGCCCTTCCTGCCGTTCACGCTGAATCTGACGACGGCGGCGCTGTGGCATGGCGGCATCGCGGTGCTCGAGCCGGACGAGGTGCCGCTTGCGTTGCGCGAGTTGCACGCGGAAGCGGGATCGATGCTGCAGTCGCTGGGCCTGGCCGTCGAGACGCGGCCCTACCGGCCGCACGTGACGCTGTCGCGCCGCGCCTTCGGTGCCACGCCGCCGCCGTGCGTCGAGCCGATCGTGTGGACGCCGGCGCGCCCGGTGCTCGTCGAATCGGAAAGCGGCCCGCCGGCGCGCTACCGTGTCCTCGGCTAGGCGTCGCGCACGTCGCCCAGCGGGTTGCTGCCGAAGTCGGCGCGGTCCAGGTAGGCGATCACGCGCGCGGCGGCGTGCTCGGGCGAAGCGAGCTGGCCGCCGGTCTTCAGGCCGACGAACATCGCCTTGTCGGGGAGGGCCTGCACATCGGCGCTGCGCAGCTGCGTCTGCATGTCGGTGTCGATCACGCCGGGCGCCAGCGACACCACCTTGGCGCCGTTGCGCTTGAGCGCCTCGTCGAGCGCGACGGCGCGCGAGAAATTGTCGAGGCCGGCCTTGGCCGCACAGTAGGGCGCGCTGCCGGCCATCGCGCGGCGCCCGAGGCCGGAGCTGATGTTGAGGATCTTCTTGCTGGCGCGCCAGGTTGACGTCGCGCGCAGGAAGGCGGCGCACAGCAGCATCGGCGCTTCGAGGCCGACGCGCAGCGAATCGGACAGCAGCGTCGCGTCGCAGGTCTCCACCGGACCGGGTGGCGTGAGCAAGGCGGCGTTGTTGATCAAGGTCGCCGTCTCGATGGCGGCCGCATCGCGTGCCTGCAGCCAGGCTTCCACCCTTGCCGTGGCGGCGCGCGGGTCGGCGAGATCCTGCGGCCATTGCTCGAGCGCGCTGCCGGCAGCGCGCGGGCTTCGACCGAGTGCGTCGCTCGGCTTGCGCGACAAGCCGAGCAGCAGCGTGCCCGGGCCCATCAGAAACTGCTGCGCCATCGCCAGGCCGAGGCCGCGCGACGCCCCGGTGAGGATCACGAGATGGGTCATGGCGTTTGCAGCAGCGCGCCCGCCTTGAAGGGTTCGCCGATGGTGAAGAACGCGCCGCCGGCAATGTGGTGCAAGGTGCGCAGTGCGTCGTGCTCAGGGCCGAAGTGCCAGCGTCCGGCCGAGAACACCCGCGCATCGGCCTGCGCGGCGATCACTTCGCCGATGAAGAGGTCGTAGCGCTGCTCGTTGTGCGGCTCGCGCAGCAGCTTGCATTCCAGCCACGCGACGCAGCCTTCGAGCAGCGGCGCTGCGACCTTGTCGCCGGCGAAGGTGCTCAGGCCGTAGGTGGCGAACTTGTCCGGCTCGATCATCTCGCGGCCCGACGCATTGCCCACCGTATTCGTCGCGTCCGCGAACGCACGGCACGGCACGTTCAGCGCGAACTCTGCCGATGCTTCCACCAGCTCGCGCGTGAAGCTGCTCTTGTCGAGCACCACCGCCACCTTGGGCGGATCGAAGTCCAGCGGCATCGCCCACGCCGCGGCCATCACGTTGCGGCGCCCGCCGTGCGCGGCGCTGACGAGCACCGTGGGACCGTGGTTCAGCAGGCGGTAGGACTTCGGGAGTTCGACGGGGGAGCGCATGGCGCGGCAGTGTAGGCGCGTGGCTAGAACGGCACGTCGCTGGTGAATCTCAACCCTTCGCCGCTCACGGGATGCGTGAACGCCAGCGCGCTCGCATGCAGCAGCAGGCGCGGCGCCATCGCCTGCACCTCGGGCGGCGCATACAGCGCGTCGCCGACGATGGGATGGCCGATCGCCTGCAGGTGCACACGCAGTTGATGCGAGCGGCCGGTCAGCGGCTCGAGCTCGACGCGCGTCGTCGATGCGTCACGGTGCAGCACACGCCAATGCGTCGTCGACGGCTTGCCCTGCGTGAAGTCGACGATCTGCCGCGGGCGGTTCGGCCAGTCGCGCATCAGCGGCAGCTCGATCGTGCCTTCGTCCGCATGCATGGCGCCGGCGACCACGGCGACGTAGCGCTTGTCGACCTCGCGCCGCGCGAAGGCCAGGCTCAACGCGCGCTGGGCGTCCGCGCCGCGCGCGAACAGCATCAGCCCGGATGTCGCCTGGTCCAGCCGATGCACGACCAGCGCGTCGGCATAGCGCGCCTGGACCCGCGCGGCCAGACAATCTCTGCCTTGCTCGCCGTGGCCGGGCACCGCAAGCAGACCGCTGGGTTTGTCGGTGACGATCAGAGTGTCGTCGACGTGGACCAGTGCCAGCGTGTCGTTCACGGTGCGGCGGCGCTGCCCTTCGCGGGCTGCATGGTCTGCAGCAGCTCGTGCAGATCGTGGCACATCACCGCGAGGAACACGACCAGCGCGACATACATGAACGCATAGCTCACCCGCGTCTCGAGCGATGCGACGCGATAGGCCTGCGCCTCGGGGCTGTGCCGCTGCTTCCAGGCATGCCACAGCTGCGTGAGCGCGAGCACGCCGACGATGGCGAGCAAGGGGTTCGGGTTCCACACGAACACCGCCACCAGCACCGGCACCCCCGCCAGCCACAGCCACGGCGAAATGACCTGCGTGATGCGCCCGCC
>VBDL01000232.1:0-422 GCA_005884255.1 Betaproteobacteria bacterium
CCACCTTGTCCGGCGTGTAGCCGCCGACCACCGGGTTCTCCATGCCGAAGTAGCTCACTGACACATCGGCGCGCGGGTAGCGCTCCATCTGCAGGCCGCGCTTGGCCAGGTGCGGTGCCAGCTTGCCGTTGGGGATGATGAGCGTGGCGAAATCGGCCGGCACCTCCTCGAGCAGGTCCTGCTCGGCGTTGAGGAAGGCCAGCCAGCGCGGCTGGTTCTCCTCGATGATCGAGACCTGCACGCGGTCGATCATCGGCAGGCGGCGGCCCTTGAAGCGCGCCGCCACGGCCTGCAGCTGCGCGTCGTCTTCGGGCGGATGCTCGTCGTAGTACTTCTCGCGGAAATGCGGGTTGCGCTCCAGCAGCATGCGCGAGCTGCGCCGCCATTCGGTGAGCCGGTAGGCGCCGGTGCCCACCGGGTGC
>VBDL01000232.1:492-7762 GCA_005884255.1 Betaproteobacteria bacterium
GAAGGTGTAGCGATCCAGCGCCTTCAGGCCCTCGACCTCGCGGTCGTAGTCGAAGGGCTTCTTCGCGGCGAGGCACTCGCGGCGCAGCTCCGACAGGCCGAGGATCTTCGCGTTCTCGAAGCCGTAGAGGTTGCCGCTCTTCCAGCGCGGGTCGTAGTGGCGCTTGATCGAATAGACGTAGTCGGCCGCGGTGAGCTCGCGCCGCCGGCCCTTGAAGGCCGGATCGTCGTCGAAGTAGATGCCGGGGCGGATGCGGAAGGTGAAGGTCCTGAAGTCCTCGCTGACCTCGGGCATCGCCGCCGCGGTGTTGGGCCGCACGCGCGCCGGCCGGGCGAGGAATTCGAACTCCAGCGGCGCGTCGAAGATGGCGCCGGCGACGGTGCGTGAATAGAGGTCGGTGATCGACGCGGGGTCGAAGCCGGTCTCGGCGATGCGGAAGGCATAACGCAGCTCCTTCAGGGGCTGCGCCGTCTGGTTCGGCAGTGTCTTGGCCTGCGGCTCTTGCGCGAACGAGAGGCTTGCCGCCAACGCCAGGCTTGTGGCCAGCGCGAGCAGCGGTCGAAAGCGAATCATCATGGTGGGGTCGCAGTCTAGCCCCCGGCCCGAACCCTGCGGCATGGGGCTTGCTCGCAGTCGCGGCAGGGCAAACGCTGAGGCGCGCGCCCCCCGTGGCGAGCCTACACTCGCGCATCCCTGGACCCGGGGGCCGCGGCCACAAGCCGATGCCTCGCTTGCCTAGACAACGATGCTGCCGTATCTCATCAGACGCCTGTGGCAGATGGTGCCGACCCTGGTCGGCGCCGTGCTATTGGTGTTCGTGCTGTTCCACTTCTTCGGCAGCGACCCGGCCGAGATCCTCGGTGGCCTGAACGCCACGCCGCAGCAGATCGACGCGATCCGCGAGCAGCTGCAGTTGGGCATCTATCTGAAGCAGGTGGCCACGCTCGACTGGGGCAGCAGCTGGACCACGCACGAGGCCGTGAGCAACATCTTCGCCACGCGGCTGCCGGCCACGCTGACGGTGATGCTGCCCATCCTCATCTTCGACACGCTGCTCGCGCTGCCGCTGGCGATGTGGGTGGCCTACCGGCGCGGCTCGCTGTCGGACCGCGCGATCATGGTCGTCTCCACCCTCGCGCTGTCGATCTCCTTCCTCGTCTACATCATCGTCGGCCAGTACCTGTTCGGCTTCCAGCTCGGCTGGTTCCCGGTGCAGGGCTGGAGCGACTCGGTGCTGACCAACCTGCTGACCTACGTGCCACTGCCGCTGATGCTGGCGCTGATGGTCGGCCTGGCGCCGCAGACGCGCCTGTACCGCACCTTCTTCCTCGACGAGCTCGGCCACGACTACGTGCGCACCGCGCGCGCCAAGGGCCTGACCGAAGGCTCGGTGCTGTTCAAGCACGTGCTGCGCAACGCGATGATCCCCATCCTCACCAACATCGGGCTGGCGCTGCCGGGCATCTTCGTCGGCTCGTTCCTGATCGAGGTGTTCTTCTCGATCCCCGGGCTCGGGCGCGAGGTCATCCTCGCCGTGAACCGCAGCGACTATCCGGTGATCCAGGCGACGACCGTCTACCTGGCGATGCTGACGATGATCATCAACCTGATCGTCGACCTGCTCTACAAACTCGTCGATCCGCGGGTGGTACTGAAATGACCAGCGCTGTTCTGCCCAGCCCGCCGCCGCAGCGCGCGCCCGTCCAGCGTTCCGAAGGCGTGTGGCATGCCGCGTGGAAGCGGCTGCTGAAAGACCGCGTCGGCATCGCATCGCTGGCGGTCGTCGCGGTGTTCATCGTGCTGATCGTGCTCACTGCCATTGGGGCCGTGGCACGCAGCTGGCAGGCCGAGGTCGGCGTGCCCAATGCGCGGCCCGGCTTCATGGGCGCCGCGCCGCCGGAGGCCGCGGCGGTGATCGAGGTGCCCAAGGGCCCGAACGTCGACCTGTCCGACGTCGACCCGCTGGCGCCGCGCTACAAGGAATGGGCCGAGCGCGCCGCCAAGCTCAAGACCGAGGAGGCGCCGCGCGCGCAGACGCTGCCGCTGGGCGGCGACCGCCTCGGCCGCGATGTGCTCGTGAAGGCGATGAAGGGCACGCAGACCTCGGTGTTCGTCGGCCTGATGGGCGCGCTCTTCGCCGCCGTCATCGGCACGCTGCTCGGCGCACTGGCCGGCTTCTTCGGCGGCAAGGTCGGCGACTTCCTCGAGTGGCTGTACAACGTGTTCACAGCCATTCCCGACATCCTCTTGATCCTCGCCTTCGCCGCGGTGTTCGGCCGCGGCGTCGGCAGCGTGGCGATCATCCTGTCGCTCGTGGGCTGGACGGGCCTGTATCGCCAGGTGCGCGCCGAGTTCCTCAAGCACTCGGTGCGCGAGTACGTGCGCGCGGCCGAGGCCATCGGCGCGTCGTCGATGTCGCGCATGTTCAAGCACATCCTGCCCAACGTCAGCCACGTGATCTTCGTGCGCATGTCGCTGCTGGTGGTGGGCTTCATCAAGTACGAGGTGATCCTGTCGTACCTGGGCCTGGGCGTCGGCGTCGACGATGTCTCGTGGGGCACGATGCTCGCCGAGGCACAGAGCGAGCTGATCCTCGGCTACTGGTGGCAGCTCGCCGCGGCCACCGGCTTCATGGCGGTGTTCATCACCGCGTTCTCGCTGATGACCGATGCGCTGCGCGACGCGCTCGATCCGAAACTGCGCGGGCTGGAGTAAGGACCCCTCATGCTGTTGAGCATTCAAGACCTCAAGGTCGCCTTTCGCATGGGCAAGGTCGATGGCGTGATGCAGCGCTTCGAGGCCGTCAAGGGCGTGAGCTTCGACGTGCCCGAGAACGGCACGGTGGCGCTGGTCGGCGAGTCGGGCTCGGGCAAGAGCGTCACCGCGATGTCCATCCTCAACCTGCTGCCTGACAACGCCGAGCGCAGCGGCAACATCGCCTACCAGGGCCGCGACCTGCTGCACGCCGAGCTGCGCGAGCTGCAGGCGCTGCGCGGCAAGGACATCGCCTGCGTGTTCCAGGATCCGATGGGCTCGCTGAACCCGGTGTTCACCGTCGGCCAGCAGCTGTGCGAGCCGCTGATCAAGCATCTCGGCATGAAGCCGCGCGAGGCGTGGGCGCGCGCGGAAGGCCTGCTCTCGGAGGTCGGCATCCCCGAGCCGAGGCGGCGGCTGAAGGCCTATCCGCATGAGCTCTCGGGCGGCCAGCAGCAGCGCGTGATGATCGCGATGGCCCTGTCCTGCGAGCCCAAGCTCTTGATCGCCGACGAGCCGACCACCGCGCTGGACGTGACCATCCAGCGGCAGATCCTCGAGTTGATCGCCAAGCTGAAGGAGCGCCACCGCATGAGCGTGCTCTTCATCAGCCACGACCTCGGCCTGGTCGGCGAGATCGCCGATCACGTGATGGTGATGCGCAACGGCATCGTGCGCGAGCAGGGGCCGGTGGCGCGCATCTTCAACGCGCCGCAGGACGCCTACACGAAGGCGCTGCTCGCGTGCCGCCCGCACTTGGGCGAGAACCCGGCGCGGCTGATGGTCATCGACGAGCACATGCAGGGCCAGACGGCGCGCAAGCGTGCCAAGCCCAAGGATCCGCAGGCGCCGGTGCTGCTCGAGGTGAAGGCGCTGGCCAAGTCGTTCTGGCTGCACACCGGCCTCTTCGGCCGCCGCGAGTTCAAGGCGGTGCAGAACGTGAACTTCCAGCTGCGCCGCGGCCACACGCTGGGCGTGGTCGGCGAGTCTGGTTCGGGCAAGACGACGATGGGCCTCACGCTGCTGCGCCTGCATGAGCCGACCGGCGGCGAGGTGATGTTCGACGGCCGCAACCTGCTGACGCTGAACGACCGCGACCGCCAGCACATGCGCCGTCGCATCCAGATCGTGTTCCAGAACCCGTATGCCTCGCTGAACCCGCGCTTCACCGTCGGGCAGACGCTGATCGAGCCGATGGAGATCCACAAGATCGGCGCCTCGACGGCCGAGCGCGAGGAGCGCGCCCGCGCGCTGCTCGAGAAGGTCGGGCTCGATGCCACCGCGTTCGGCAAGTACCCGCACGAGTTCTCCGGCGGCCAGCGCCAGCGCATCGCGATCGCGCGCTGCCTGACCTTGGAGCCCGAGGTGCTGATCCTCGACGAGGCGGTGTCGGCGCTGGATGTCTCGGTGCAGGCGCAGGTGCTCAACCTGCTGAAGGACCTGCAGGACGAGCTGGGCCTCGCCTACGTCTTCATCAGCCACGACCTCGCCGTGGTGCGCTTCATCTCCGACGAGGTGCTGGTGATGAAGGACGGTGCGGTGGTCGAGCAGGCCACGGCCGAAGAGATCCTCGCCGCGCCGAAGCAGGAGTACACCAAGCGCCTGCTCGGCGCCATACCGCGCGGCTACGTGCCGGCGGCGGCCTGAGCCACCCGCGAGGCAAGACCCAAAAACCCGCTGCCCGACATTGATTTCGCACGATCGTGCTAAAGTGGCCGCGTGGAAACCAAGACCGAACGCAGCGGGCTGACGCTCGCCGCCATCCTCGACACCGCGCTGCAGATGGCCGCGGCCGAGGGGCTGGACAGCCTGACCATCGGCGAGGTCGCGAAGCGCCTGGGCCTCTCGAAGAGCGGCGTGTTCTCGCGCGTCGGCTCGCGCGAGGCGCTGCAGAAGGCGGTGCTTGAGGAATACGACCGCCGCTTCATGCAGGACGTGTTCGTGCCCGCGATGCGCGAGCCGCGCGGGCTGCCGCGGCTGAACGCGATCATGCGGCTGTGGCTGCAGCGCGCGCGTGATGTCGAGATCCGCCAGGGCTGCATCTACTGCGCCGGCGCCTTCGAATTCGATGACCGCGAAGGTCCGCTGCGCGACCTGCTGCTCGACGGCGTGATGCGCTGGCGCACGGCGCTCAAGCGCACCGTGATCCAGGCCATCGACGAGGGGCACCTGCTGCCCGACACCGATGCCGAGCAGCTGGTGTTCGAGATGGACGCGCTGTTCACCGGCCTGATGCGCGATGCGCGCTTCCTGCGCGACCCGCGCGCCGCCGACCGCGCCTGGGCCGCCTGGCAGCGGCTGGTGGCAAGCCGCCTGGCCGACCCTTCCCGTTTCAGCTCCGCGACCCGGAGCGCTTCGCCGCGCTGACGAACCATGAGTTCGCCAGCGCTTTGTCATCACTTATTTCGCACGATCGTGCGAAGAGAGGATCCGCCATGTTGGCTCCATTGCTCGCTGCCGTGATCGTCGCCGTGCTCGTGCGCGGCTTCCTGCGCCTCTATCGCGCGCTGCCGCGGCGCAATGCCGACTTTGGTCTGGACGCTGCGCCGGCGCCCAAGCCGCGGCGCCGCGCTGTCTACAAATGGGCCCCGGTGTGGGCCGCCTAAAGAGAGGGCACTGCCATGAGTTCGACGACCACTGCGCCGGCCAACAACCCGGTGGCCTCTTTCTACGGCGGCAACCGCGCCGTGCGCTGGCTCGGCGCCGCGCTGCGCACCGCCCACCGCGTGGCGCCGGCGCTCGGCACGCGGCTGACGATGCGTCTGTTTTTCACGCCGATGCCGCCCAAGTGGGTGTCGCGCCGCCAAGCGCTGCCGCAAGCCTGGCGCATCGACAGCCTGCCGTTCGATGGCGGCAAGCTGGCCGTCTGGAGACACACCGACATTGAAGCGACGGCCGAGCGCCCGCGCGTGCTGCTGGTGCACGGCTGGGCCGGCGATGCGCTGCAGATGCGAACCCTCGGCGACGCGCTGCACGCCGCCGGCTTCGAGCCGGTGCTGCTCGACTTCCCCGGCCATGGCCGCAGCGACGGCTGGCGCAGTACCTTGCCGCAGTTCGTGCGCGCGCTGTTCGCCGTGTCGGCGCGGCTCGGGCCTTGGCATGCGGTGGTCGCGCATTCGCTCGGCGCGCTGGCCACTGCGCACGCCGCCGGGCGCGGGCTGCCGGTGCAGCGGCTGGCGCTGCTCGCGCCATCGCCGCCACCGTCGCCCTTCATCGGCTGGTTTGCGCGCAGCTTCGGGCTGGCCGATACGGCAGCGCAGCAACTGCGCGCGTCGATCGAGCGGCGCGAGGGCGTGCCGCTGGCGCAGTTCGAGCCGGAGTGGATCGCGCCGCGGCTCGCGCAGCCGACGCTGGTTATTCACGATCGCGACGACCGCGTGGCGCCGCAGGCCGTGAGCGAGCGCCTGGTGCGCCTGCTGCCGCGCGGTGAACTGAGCCCCACCGAGGGGCTCGGCCATCGCCGGCTGCTCGGCGATGCGGCCGTGGCCGCCGCCGTCATCGCGCACTTACAAATCGGCGACACCCGGCCGTGACCGGCTGACACTTCCTGTCAGCCGTGTAACCCCCGCCTTACGCGAGCGTCGCGTTTGGATGACGCAGTTGGTTTGCGTCGATGCGACCTGTGCGTTATCCCCGGGCGGGCCGCTGGCATGGAAGCTGCGCTGCTCACGTCACACGACCTTGAGTGCTGCCATGCCGATTGCCTCCCGCCCCACTTCTCCGCGTCGCTTGCGCGCCGCCGGCCCGCAAGGCCAGCGCGGTGCCTCGTCGCTGCTGCGCCTGTCGCAGCATGCCGCCGCGCGCCTGCCCAGCAGCAGCGCGCTCGCCGGCTGGTTGAGCCGCGCTGCGCAATCGCTGGACACGCAAGCCGCCCATTCCTGATTCCTCGATACGGAGACTGCCGCCATGCCACCGCGTCCTCTGAGTTCGAGTGTCCCGGCGAAGTCGCCGAGCACCCCGCAGCCCTCTGCGCAACCCGCTGCCGCGCCAGCGCGCGCCTTCAAGGTGCTGCAATCCAGCCGCGCACCGGCGCAGATGTCGCTGGCCCTGCGACGCGCCTGAGAACGAATCCTCTCTCCTCTTTCGCGGACCGTTTGACGTCCAAGGGGAGTGGGCAACCGGGGGAGTTGAGAGCGAGCCCCCTGGAGACCGTCCCACTCCCCTTTCTTTTTGTCTTCGGCCGGCGCTGCGCGCCTTAACTTCGCAGGCGAAGTTAGCCTACGACGCAACGGCCTGCGGCCGTTGTGGTCCGTCGATTCGTCCCAGCGCGGCAATAGTTGGCAGTAGCCCGCTCCCTGGGCCCCGCGCCCTGTCCCTACACTCGTTGCTCGCACGGTCGACGCGCATCCCGCCCTCAATGGGGCGCCGAGCCGTCCGATAACCGTTCGCGATGACTCCGAGTTCGTTCCTCGCTCCCTGGCCGCGCCTGGGCGAGATGCTGCTCGCCATCGAGCATGACGGATGGGCCGATCCGCTGTCCGCAGCGCGGCGACTGGAAGCGGCGCGCGCGCAATTG
>VBDL01000257.1 GCA_005884255.1 Betaproteobacteria bacterium
GACGAGCGCGATCGCGATGGTCGAGTACGCCAACGGGCTGGTGATGCTCGAAGGCGACAAGAAGATGAAGCAGGCCGAAGAGCTCTATGCGCAGGCCGCGGCCTGCGAGCCGCTCGATGCGATGGAGCGGCTCGATGTGGAGATGGCGAAGGCGGAGCTCGAAGACTAGTCTTCGCTGCCCCACGGCAGCATCAGCGACAGCCACACCAGCTTGTCGAACTCCGGCGCGAAGCGCTCGATGATCGCCTGCGGGTCGGGGCACAGCGCGGTGTCGGTGATCAGCCCGAACTGCACACCGCCGCCGTAGCTCAGGATGCTGACGCCCATGCCGATGTCGCCGGACTGCGGCACCCAGAACATCACCTGCTTGAGCTCCGAGCCGCAGAACTTCAGCGGCACCGCCGGCCCCGGCACATTGGTCATCACCGCGGTGGTCTTCTTGCCGAAGAGGTTCATCACCGCGTCCTGCGCCGGCTTGATCAACAGGCCCGCCACCGCCAGCACCGCGAACGCGAGAATGGGCTGGTAGCTGCCCTTGAGGTCGTTCATCTTGCGGCGCACTGCGTAGACGCGATCGACGGGATTGCCGATGCCGATCGGCAAGGTCAGCGGCACCAGGCCGAAGCGGTTGCCCAGCTGGTGCGCCTTCTCCAGCGGCCTCAGGTTCACCGGGACCATCGCGCGAATCTCCTGGCCCGAGGGATCGTCGCCCTTGTCGCGCAGGTATTCGCCGATCGCGCCGGCCACGCAGGCGAGCAGCACGTCGTTGACCGACCCGCCGAGCGCCCGGCCGACGGCCTTCACTTCATCGAGCGGCAGTGGCGGCCCCCACGCGACGACCTTCTTGCCGCCGGCCTTGCCCTTCAGGCGCGTTTTCGAGTCGTCGCCCATCAGCGCCAGTGCGGCGACATCGCTGATGGCCTGCATGCCGGCGCGCGCCACGTCGAGCGAACCGAACAGCGGCTGATAGGGGTTGGCCATCAACTCGGCCGATTTGCTCATCGACTTGGCCACGCCATCACCGTACAGGCCGATGGCCTTCACGGTGAGGTCAGTGAAGGGCTTGAGCACGGCGTCGCTGAGCCAGTCGGATTCCTCCGACTCGATCTGCGCCTTGCGCGATGGCGGCAGCGTGCCGCCGTCGGTGATCGACAACATCACCGAGATCAGCGCGATGCCATCGGCAATGCAGTGGTGGATGCGTGCGATCAAGGCGCTGCCGCCGTCGAAATCCTCGATGAAGCGCAGCTCCCACAGCGGCCGCGCAGGGTTGAGCGGCTCGCCGGCCAGTTCGCCGACGCGCTGCTGCAGCGCCTGCACCGCGCTTTGCCCTTGCTTCGGAGCCAACGCCTCGCGCACGACGTGGCGTTCGAGATCGAAGCGGTCGTCCTCGACCCAGCTCGCGCCCATCGCGTCTTCCACCACCCTCTGGCGAAAGCGCGTGTACTTCAACAGCGTGCCGGCCACGCGCTCGCACAAGGTCTCGTAGGACAGCCGCGGCTGCAGCAGCCAGACGCCGACGATCATCATCAGGTTGGCGTCGCTGTCCATGCGCAGCCACGCGGTGTCCACGCGGGACATGCGTTCGATGGCCTGGGGCATCTGGTCTCCTCGGAGGTTGTCTCTCTATTTCTGCGGCACGATGCTGAGTACCATCGCGACGGTCAATGCTCATTTTCACCCAAGGAGTTCACGCCATGGCCGATCTCAAAGCCACCTTCGACAAGGCCGTCGCCGAAAGCAAACAGTTGCCCGAGAAGCCGGACAACATGACCTTGCTGAAGATCTACGCGCTGTTCAAGCAGGCCACGGCCGGCGATGTCGAAGGCAAGCGCCCGGGCTTCACCGACATGGTCGGCCGCGCGAAGTTCGATGCGTGGGATGCGCTGAAGGGCAAGAGCGGCGAAGAGGCGATGCAGGAATACATCGACCTCATCGAAAGCCTCAAGTAATCACTTCTTCGATTTGGAGCTCTTCGCCAGCAAGGTGTCGAGCTCCTTCTCGATCTGGGCCTCGATCGTCTTTGCGAAGGCGCCGAGCAGGAAGCCGAGCTTGGCGTTGAGGTCGAAGTGGTCGGCCGCGACGATGAGTTGGCCGTTGACGCCGGAGCGCTTGAACTCCACGGTGTCGGTGCTGTCGCCCTCGATCACGGTGCACTCCATGTCGAACTTCGCCTCGACCTCTTCGGCCCAGGCCCACGCGACCTTGCGCGCCTTCGCGAGGCCCAGCGAGTGTTCGCGGCGGATGCGGATGTCGGGCATGGCTGTTCGACCTATTCTGAAACTGGGTTGGCCTTGAGTGTCGCGTGCCGCTCGTCCTTCGGCAAGGCGGCCAAACGCTTGACCTCGGCATAGAAACGCGCGAAGTCGCGCCCCTCGCGCTCGAACAAGCGCTCGAAGTCCGGCACCAGCTCGCTGTAGGCTGCCAACACGCCGAACGACGCGTTGTTGGCATTCTTGAACCACTCGTCGTAGCCGGTGTAGCCACCCCATGACGTGGCCTTCAGCGTCTCGTAGTCGGCGCGCAGCTCGGCCATCAGCTTCGCCTTGGCGTCGCGCTTGTCGGCATCGCTGGCCGGGCCGCGATACAGCGCTTCGAGCCGCCCGCGGTAGCGCCAGGTCAGCGCGCGGAACTCGCGGCGGCGGCCGTCGTAGCGCGCGTATTCCTCGCGCGCCTTCGCGTCAGCGTGCTGCTGCAGCCACATGCGCCCGCCGATCTGCTCCACCGACGTGGCGAAGGACTCGTTGAACAGCGTGTCGCCCTTGGCGTACGCGACCTGATGTGCCAGCTCATGGAAGATCAGACGCGCCAGCTCACCCTCGGGATAGCGGATGAAGGTGTTGAGCAGCGGGTCGCCGCCCAGCCAGTTCAACCATCCCAAGGTCGAATAGGCCGGCACACCGTAGACGCCGACCTCCAGGCCCTGTTTGCGCAGCTCGGCGGCTTCGGCGTCGGCACGCGCGCGATCGAAGTAGCCGCGGTAGCCGACGCAGCCGACCACGGGGAAGCACCAGGTCTGCAATTGCAGGCTCAGCTCCGGC
>VBDL01000258.1:0-4850 GCA_005884255.1 Betaproteobacteria bacterium
CCGCCTCACGCTGACGACGCCGCTGAAGCCCGCGCCGCAGAAGGCCGGCGCGCCGCTGGAGCGCGTGCCCGCGGCGGCGCAGGAACGCGACTACACGCTGCACAACCTCGACAACAAGCCGCCGCTCACCGGCCGCACCGCCGGACGCGTGGAAACGGCCGACGGCCTGTTCCTCTTCACGCCGGTGGACGAAGCGCGCTCGGTGCAGCGCGTGTTCGTGCCGCGCTGGGCCTACCACCGCGCCGAGTTCGGCGCGTCGGCCGAGGAGACCGCGGCACAGCGCTGGATCAGCGACCCGCAGACGCTGCTGCGGGCCATCGAGCAGCAGAACCGCAAGCCGGTGCTGCCGATCGGCCAGGCCTTGCTCGACCTCGGCATGCTCACGCGCGAGCAGCTCGAGCAGGTGCTGGCGGTGCCGCTGAAGGAGCTGCCGCTGGGCGAGCGGCTGGTCGCAGAAGGCCTGATCTCGCGCAGCGACCTGAAGACGGCGCTGGCGCACAAGATGGGCTACCCGATCGTCGACCTGGCGCGCTTTCCGATCGAGCCTGAGGCGGCCAACAAGCTGCCGCTGCGCGTGGCGATGGAATGCCGCGCGGTGCCGCTGATGCTCGATGGCGCGCGGCTGGTCGTCGCGGTGTCCAGCCCGTCGCGCGTGAACAAGCTGCGCGAGATGTATCCGCTGGCCGGCCTGACGCCAGTGGCGGTGCTGTCCTCCAAGGTGCACATCAAGCAGGCGCTGGCGGCGCGCGACGTGTGGTCGCAAAACGTGTCGATGCGCATGCCCTTCTTCGCGACCACGCTGTGACGCCGGAACCGGCGGCCGCGCTGCCGATCCACTCCCAGGTGATCGACAAGGAAGCGAGCTTCGTGCTCGGCGCGCAGGATCCCGAGATGCGCGAGATCGAGCGCGTGCTGGGCGATGCCGGCGTCGCCTTCGTGCACGCCGCGCGCGGGCGCCGGCGCTGCACGCCGAAGACCGCCTACGAGGCCGATGGCGTGGTGCGCGTCGGGCCCGACAACATCCCGCGCCCGGCGATGCTGGTGCCCAAGGCGCCGGCGGTGTTCGTCGAATGCCGGCTGGCCGGCTTCGAGCCGGTGGCGCGCGTCGACCATCACCACCCGGGCGACCCCGGCTACACCGCGCCGCCGGAAGAGTTCCTGCGCGGCTCGTCGCTCGGCCAGGTGCTCACGCTGCTGGAGCGCGAGCCCACCGACACGCAGCGCCTGCTCGCCGCCAGCGACCATTGCCTCACCGCCGCCTACCAGGGCCGCTGCCCGGGCGTCGACCCCGGCGAGCTGCTGTTCCTGCGCGCGTCGTGGCGCGCGTTGATGAGCGGCCGCACCTTGAGCGACGTGGTCGACGGCATCCTCGATGCGGCCAAGCGCGTGCGCGAGCATCACGACAGCGAGTTCGGCGAGAGCCGCTTCCTCGACCCCACCGAGATGCCGCTGGACCTGGCCGAAGGCGCGGCCTATGCCGGCCTGCCGGTGCGCTATCGCGAGCTGCTGCCCGAGGGCGCGCTCAAGGAGATGTTCAAGGGCGGCACGCCCGATGCCGTGGAGGCCTTCATGGCCGAGCACGAGCACGCGGGTCGGTCCGTGTACGGGAACCCATACCGCGGCTACGCAGGCGCCTATTGGCCCGGCCGCACCTTCAAGTAGCGCACGAACCAGTCGCGCGCAAGCCGCGTCACTTCATCCAGCGTGCCCGGCTCCTCGAACAGGTGCGTGGCGCCGGGCACGATCGCGAGCTCGCTCGGGCCGCCCAGTTGCGCCTGCGCCTGGCGGTTCAGCTGCAGCACCTGCGTGTCCAGGCTGCCGACGATGAGCAGCGTCGGCGCGCGCACCTGCGCCAGCGCCTCGCCGGCCAGGTCCGGCCGGCCGCCGCGCGACACCACGGCCGCGATGCGTGTCGGCTCGCGGCTGGCCGCCACCAGCGCGGCGCCGGCGCCGGTGCTGGCACCGAAGTAGCCGGCCGGCAGCCTGGTGGTGCTCGGATCCCCGGCGGCCCACGCGCTCGCCTGCTGCAGGCGCTGCGCCAGCAGTCGGCCGGGTGCAGCAGGTCCAGCAGCAGCGTGGCAATGCCGGCCTCGCGCAGTGCGCCGGCCACGCGCTGGTTGCGCGGGCTCAGGCGCCCGCTGCCGCTGCCGTGCGCGAAGATGACCAGGCCGATCGCACGGCCGGGCACGCCGAGCAAGGCCTGCAGCCGTAGCGGCGGGATCTCGACGGCGCGCGGTGTCGTGTCCATGCGCCTCAGACGGCCGGCCGGCCGGGCGACGCGCCGCGTGGCGCGCCGCTGGCGCCGTACAGCCGCCGGTGTGCGCGGTCGAGCAGCGCGATGACCGTGTCGTCGTCGAGCTGCTCGAAGTTGCGGTAATAGGCGCCGACCGCGACGAAGTCCGGCAGCGCATACAGGCACACGGTGTTCTCCGGCGCCACCGGCAGCTGCGGCAGCACCTCGCGCGGCGCCACCGGCACGGCGAGCATCAGACGCGCCGCGCCGCTTCGCGCCAGTGCCTGCAGTGCCACGCGCACCGTGCCGCCGGTGGCGATGCCGTCGTCGACGACGATCGCCGTGCGGCCTTCCACCGGCTCCGGCGGGCGGTCGTGGCGGAACAGGCGCCTGCGCTGCTCGATCACCTCCAGCTGGCGCCGCTCCTCGGCTTCCAGGTAGCCCGGCGGCGGCTGCACCGCATCGAGCACGCGCTGGTTGAGGATGCGCTGCGGATGCTCGCCGTCGACCACCGCGCCGACGCCGAGCTCCGGGTAGCCCGGCGCACCGAGCTTGCGCACGAACAGCACGTCCAGCGGCGCGTTCAGCTCGCGCGCGATCTCCTCGCCCACCGGTACGCCGCCGCGCGGCAGCGCGAGCACCACCACGTCGTCCTTGTGCAGGCGCTGCCGCAGTGCGGCGGCAAGTTGCAGCCCGGCATCTTGGCGATCGTGGAACAGGGGCAGGGGGCGCATGATCAAACCCGCAGCGACAACGATGCAGCAACCGGCGTGCCCGCCGGCGGCACGCCGGTTGCCATGACTCAACGCCATGAACCGCAAGAACGCCCTCATTCCCGCGATCCAGCGCCAGGCGCAGGCCTTGCACGGCCTCGATGCGGTCGAGCCCATCGCGCGCCGCGTCGGCAACGCCAGCGTGGTGCTGCTCGGCGAGGCCACGCACGGCACGCACGAGTTCTACCGCCTGCGCGCCGAGATCAGCAAGCGCCTGATCGTCTACAAGGGTTTCGACGCGGTGGCGGTGGAGGCCGACTGGCCCGACGCGCTGCAGGCCAGCCGCTATGCGCAAGGCGGTGCCGACGCGGCGCCCGATGCCGAGGCCTCGCTTGCCGGCTTCGAGCGCTTCCCGCGCTGGATGTGGCGCAATGTGGAAGTGCGCGAGTGGCTCGACTGGCTGCGCGAGCACAACGACCGCGTGCGCGACCCGCTGCGCAAGGTGAGCTTTTTCGGGCTGGACCTGTACAGCTTGCACACCTCGGTGCAAGCTGTGCTCTGCTTCGACGGCCTGCTCGACGACCCGCAGCGCTACGGCTATGCCACCCGCTTCGGGCTGGCGGAGGACTGCGAGCGCGAGGTGGTGCAGCAGCTGCTGCAGCTGCTGAAGCAGGCGCAGGGCGCGGTGCGGCACCCCTCGGAGAGCGCCGCCGACGAGCTCTTCTACGCCGCGCAGAACGCGCGCGTGGTGCGCAATGCGGAACGCTACTACCGCGTGATGTTCGGCAGCCATGTCGAAGCGTGGAACCTGCGCGACCGCCACATGGCCGAGACGCTGCACGAGCTGCGCACGTACCTGTCGCGCCAGCGCGGCCGCGCCGCGAAGGTGATCGTGTGGGCGCATAAC
This sequence comes from Betaproteobacteria bacterium, assembly GCA_005884255.1. Taxonomy (GTDB): domain Bacteria; phylum Pseudomonadota; class Gammaproteobacteria; order Burkholderiales; family Burkholderiaceae_C; genus VBDL01. Next base: position 3,854 of record VBDL01000258.1, read on the forward strand.
TCGCACGTCGGCGATGCGCGCGCCACCGAGATGGGCGAGCGCGGCGAGCTCACGCTCGGCCAGCTGGTGCGCAAGCGCCGCTCGGCGCCGGACGAGAGCTTCCTGCTCGGCTTCACCACGCACAGCGGCACGGTGGCCGCGGCATCGGACTGGGGCGAGCCGGTGGAGGGCAAGACCGTGCTGCCGGCGCGCGACGACAGCTTCGAGGGCCTGCTGCACGACGCGGGCCTTCGCTTAAGCCTGCTGCCGCTGCACGGCGAGCTGTTCTATCCGCTGTCGGCCAAGCGCCTGGAGCGCGCCATCGGCGTGATCTACCGGCCGGAGAGCGAGCGCCTGAGCCACTACTTCGGTGCCTCGCTGTCGGAGCAGTTCGATGCGGTGGTGCACGTGGACGTGAGCCGCGCGGTGACGCCGCTGGACCCGTCGACCTCGTGGCCGGCGCAGGGCGAGCCGGAGACCTATCCGTCAGGGCTTTGAGCCCGCGGTCCTCGCGCGCGACTCCAGCGAGAAATACACGCCCGTGGCCAGCAGCAGCGGCACCAGGTAGTACAGCGCGCGATAGGCCAGCAGCGCGGCCAATATGGCGTGCGGATCGAGCCGCGCGCCGAGCAGCGCCACGAACACCGCCTCCAGCACGCCGAGCCCCGCCGGAATGTGCGTGATGACACCGGCCACGGCCGCGACGAGCAAGGTGCCGAGCACGCTGCCATAGCCGACCTGGCCGCGCAGCAGCACATAGATCACGGTGCCGATCGTCAACCAGTTGGCGCACGACAGTGCCAGCTGCGCGAAGGCCATGCGGGCCGGCGGCAAGGTCACCGTGTGGCCGCGGATCGTGAAGCTGCGGTTCTCGCGCAGCAGCGCGCAGCACAGCAGGTAGCCGGCGACGACGGCCCACATCAAGAAGCCCAGCGCCTGCAGCGCTGCTGCACCCGGCCAGCCCGCCGGGGCGCTCAGGATGCGCAGCGCGAACACGCCGCCGGCCAGCAGGGCATAA
>VBDL01000258.1:4855-9289 GCA_005884255.1 Betaproteobacteria bacterium
ACGCGCGTGATTTCGTCGGGGCGCAAGCCGAGCCGCGAATACAGGCGATAGCGGAAGGCGAAGCCGCCGATCAGCGTGCCCATGTTGAGGTTGAAGGCATAGCTGACGAAGGTGACCAGCATCACGCGATGCAACGGCAGGCGGTGGCCGATCCAGGCGCGGCCGAGCAGGTCGTAGCCGCTGTAAATCAAGTGGCTGGCCACGGCGAGCACGGCGGCCAGCGCCAAGCTGGCGGGCGCGTAATCGCCCAGCGCGGCGAGCACCGCGGTCCACTGCACCTTGCTCGCCTGCCACGCGAGGAGCGACAGCACCAGCGCCATGAAGCTTAAGGCCAAGGCGTGCGCCGCGCGCCAGCCGCGGCCTTCACGGATCGTGCCCACGACCTGCGCCTCGGCGACCGGCGCCACGCGCGGCATGCGCGCCGGCAGCCACGCGGCCCAGCGGGGAAAGTGGCGCAGCAGGTGGAACACCAGGTAGCCCACGCCGAGCCGCCACCACCAGCGCCGCGCTGCGGTGTGCTCGACGTCGATGCGTTTGCAGCGCTCGCGCAGCAGCGGGTCCAGCCGCTCGCGCATCTCGCGGTTGAACGCGCGGTCGCGAACGACCAGGTTGGCCTCGAGGTTCAGCGACAGGCTCAAGGGCTCCAGGTTGCTCGAGCCGACCGTGGCCCAGTCGTCGTCGACCAGCGCCACCTTGCCGTGCATCGGCCGCGCGCAGTATTCATAGACCTCGACACCGGCGCTCAGCAGGTGGTCGTAGAGCATGCGCGTGGCGAAGGCCACCCAGGCCATGTCCGGCTCGCCCTGCAGGATCAGGCGCACCTGCACGCCGCGCTGCGCCGCGCGGCGCAGTGCATGCAGCAGGCGATAGCCGGGGAAGAAATAGGCGTTGGCGATCAGCACCTCGCGCCGCGCGCCGTGCAGCGCGAGGCGGTAGTGGCGCTCGATGTCGTCGCGATGCTCGTGGTTGTCGCGAACGGCCAGCAGCGCCTGCACATGGCCGGCCCGCTTCACGTGCGCCGGCGGGGCCTCCGCCTTGCGCCGCGCGAACCAGGAGCGGCCGCCGTGCGCCGGCGCGACGATCTGCAGCGCCGCATGGCGCAGCGCCTGCACCACCGGCCCCTGCACCTCGATGGCGTAGTCCTGCTTGGCCTGCGGCCCGAAGTCGAGCAGCTGGTCGGCCGCGAAGTTGATGCCGCCGACGAAGCCGCGCTCGCCGTCGACGACGACCAGCTTGCGGTGCAGGCGGTGAAACGGCTTGGCGCGCAGGCGCCGCAGCAAGGTCGGTTGCGGGTCGAAGAAGTGCAGGTGCACGCCGGCGTCCACCAGCGCGGCGACATAGGGCTTCGACAGGCCGGCGGAGCCGTAGCCGTCGATCGTGAGCTCCACGCGCACGCCGCGTTGCGCGGCGGCCAACAGCACGCGCTGCAGCTCGAGGCCGACCTTGTCCTCGAACAGGATGAAGGTCTCGATCAGCACCTCGCGCTGCGCTTGCTCGATGGCACTGAACACGGCGGGGAAGAACTCCTCGCCGTTCTCGAGCAGGCGCACGCGGTTGCCGTCGACCCACTCCAGTTTCATAGCTCTATCTGCGCCGCCAGCGGCGCATGGTCCGACAGGTGCGACCAGGGCTGGCGCGGCAGCACCATCGGCTGGTGCACGGCGGCGTTGCGCACGTAGATGCGGTCGAGCTTGAGCAGCGGCCAGCGCGCCGGGAAGGTGCGCGCGGCATCGCCCTGCGCCTGCACGAACACCTCGTGCAGCCCGGCACAGCGCGCGAGGCGGCTGTGGGCGACCAGACGCCAGTCGTTGAAGTCGCCGGCCACCAGCAGCGGTACGCCGCGCGGTAGCTCATCGATGAGGCCGCACAGCAGCTCGATCTCGCGGCGCCGCTGCGCCTCGGCCAGACCGAGGTGGACGCACACGGCATGCAGCGTATCGCCCGGAAGGCGCAGCACGCAGTGCAGCAGCCCGCGCTGCTCGCGCCCGCTCTGTGACACGTCGCGGTTCTCGAAGGAGACGATGGGGAACTTCGACAGCAGCGCGTTGCCGTGGTGGCCCTCCGGGTAGACCGCGTTGCGCCCGTAGGCGAACTCCTTCCACAGCGTGTCGGCGAGGAACTCGTAGTGCGGCGCCTCCGGCCAGTCGGCCACGCGCGCCGAATGCAATTCATGCTCGCCCATCACCTCCTGCAGGAACACGATGTCGGCCGACACGCTGCGCACCGCCTCGCGCAGCTCGTGCAGGATGAAGCGGCGGTTCAGAAAGCCGAAGCCCTTGTGCGTGTTGACGGTGAGGATGGTGAAGCTCATCGAGCACAAGTCATCGCAACCGTTTCAGCGGCTCCAAAGCCGGGCCTTCGATCACCGTGCCGTCGGGGGCGAAGCGGCTGCCGTGGCAGGGGCAGTCCCAGCTGCGCTCGGCGTCGTTCCAGCGCACCATGCATTTCATGTGCGTGCATACCGGCGACACGACGAAGAGCTCGCCGCCGCCGTCGCGATAGGCGGCCAGCGTGTCGCCCTCGGACTTGAGGATCGCGGCCTGGCCGGGTGCGAGGTCGTCGGCGCGGCGGCCCGGGCGGCGCGTCAGGCGGTCTTCGACGAAGGCGGTGGCCGTGCCCACCGTCTCTTCCATCACCAGCCGCGCAGACTTCAGCGGCGTCACGCGGTCGGGCCGGTACAGCTCGCTCCATGGATTGGCCTGCCCGCGGATCTGGTCGGCGAGGATCATCGCGGCCAGCGTGCCGTAGGAGAGCCCGTCGGCGCCGAAGCCGGTGGCGATGTAGGCGCCGTTGCCGCTGCGCCCGATGTAGGGCAGGCCATCGGCCGCGCGATAGCTTTGCGCCGACCAGCGATAGGCCACGCGCTGCACGCCGAAGCAGCGGCGCGCCAGCTCTTCCAGGCGGTCCATGCATTCGCTGGCCGTGTGCTGCGCGGTCTTGACCGCTTCGCCGACGACGATCAGGTAGTCGCCCTGCGCGGTCTGCAGCTGGCGCACCGAGTGGCGGTCGACCCCGTGGCCCCAGTAGATGCCCGGCGGCCAGCTCGGCGTGTCGGTAGCGTGCTCGACCAGGCTGGCCAGAGCGTACTCGCGCTGCGGCAGCATCTCGGCCTGCACGCCGTGCATGCCCTTGGGCGTGTGCGTGGCCAGCACCACGTGGTGCGCATGCACGGTGCCGTGCGCGGTGGCCAGCGTGCGGCGCTCGAGGTCGATGTGCAGCACCGGCGACTGCTCGAAGAGGCGGCAGCGCGGCCGTGCCGCGAGCTGCGCCAGCGAGCGCACGTACAGCAGAGGATGGAACTGCGCCTGCTGCGGCAGCACGAGGATCGGGCCGACCGCGGTGGTCAGCGGCTCGTCCCACTCGCTGGCCAGGTGCGCCGGCAGGCCGGCCTGCCGCGCGGCATGGAACTCGTGCTCGATGAAGGGCTGCGCGTGCGCGATATCGGCGTACCAGTGCAGCGCACAGCGGCGGAAGCCGCAGGCGATGCCGTGCTGGTGAATGTTGCGCTCGATGAGATCGATGGCCTCGCCGCGCGACTGGGCGACGGCGCGTGCCACTTCGGGGCTCCAGTGCTGCGCCAGCGCGTGCAGGCCGCCGCTGACCAACTGGTAGAGGTTGCCGGTGGAATGACCGGTGCTGCCGCCGCCGATGCTGTGCGCCTCGAGCAGCAGCACCGACAACCCGGCCTCGGCCAGCAGCAGCGCGAGTGTGACGCCGGTGATGCCGCCGCCGACGATGGCCACTTCGGCCTCGGCGTCGGCCTCCAGCGGCGCAAACGGCTCGTGCGTGGCCGTGCCGAGCCAGATCGGCAGCATCGCGGGCAGGCGGGAACCAGGCATCGGCGAGGACTCCTCCCCGCCGCAGCGGCAAGCTGCGTGCCCGTTCTGATTACTTGCCGAACAAGCCCTTGACCACGCCTTCGACGCCCTTGACGACGCCGGACACGCTGACGCCGAGCGACTCCGCCAGCCCCGACGCGATGCGCGTTGCGAAGCTCTCGTTGAGCGAGAACGACGGGTCGTCCAGCCGGCCATCGAGCGTGAACTTCACGTCGATGCGGCCCTTGTCGCTCATCGCCGCCAGCACCGCCTGGCGCGGCACGCCGGCGAAGGTGCCGAGCAGGCCGCCGCCGCTGTTGAGCTCCAGCCCGATCAGCGTGAGCTGGCCCGGCGCATGCAGCTTGTTGTTGTCGACATTGGCGCGCACGTCGAGATCGAGCGTGCCGCGCTTGATGCCGGTCTCGGAGACTTTCACGAGATAGGGCTGCAGCGCGATCAGGTCGACGCCCTTGAAGCGGGCGTGCAGCGCGGCGTCGCGCGTGGTCGGCGTTAGCTCGCCGCTGATGTTGAGCGTGCCGTCCCTCTGCTGCGTGCCCTTGAACAGCCCTTCGAGCTCGATCTGGATCGCCTTGTCCAAAGCCGGCAGCACGAAGGG
>VBDL01000259.1 GCA_005884255.1 Betaproteobacteria bacterium
CGCGCGCTTGTCCTTCTTCGGCTTCTTCAACTCGCCGCCTTCGACGGTGACGAAGCTCGGGCAGAAGCCCTTCACGCAGGAGAAGTCCTTGTTGCAGCTGTTCTGGTTGATGCGGCGCTTGCGGCCGAACTCGGTCTCCAGCGGTTCGACGCTCAGGCAGTTGCTCGCCTCGCCGCAATCGCCGCAGCCTTCGCACACCAGCTCGTTGATCACCACGCGCTTGGCCGGGTCGACCAGCTTGCCGCGCTTGCGGCGGCGGCGCTTCTCGGTGGCGCAGGTCTGATCGTAGATGATCGCGGTGGTGCCGGTGATCTCGCGGAACTCGCGCTGGATCGTGTCGAGCTCGTCGCGGTAGTGCACGGTGACGCCGGCCTCGAGCGCGGCGCCGTCGTACTTGGCCGGCTCGTCGGTCACGATCACCAGCTTGGCCACGCCCTCGGCCTTCAGGCTCTTCATGATCTGCAGCACCGAATGGCCTTCGGGCCGCTCGCCGACCTGCTGGCCACCGGTCATCGCGACCGCGTCGTTGTAGAGAATCTTGTACGTGATATTCACACCCGATGCGATGCTCTGCCGAATGGCGAGCAGCCCGGAGTGGAAGTAGGTGCCGTCGCCCAGGTTGGCGAAGATGTGCGGCTCCTTGGTGAACGGCGCCTGGCCGACCCAGGTCACGCCCTCGCCGCCCATCTGCGTGAAGGTGGACGTCGAACGATCCATCCACACCGTCATGTAGTGGCAGCCGATGCCGGCCACCGCGCGCGAGCCCTCGGGCACGCGCGTGCTGGTGTTGTGCGGGCAGCCGGAGCAGAACCACGGCGCGCGGTCGGTGCCGGCGGTGTTCACTTCGATGAGGCTGCGTTCCTTGGCCTCGATGATGGCCACGCGCGCGTCCATGCGTGCGGCGATGTCACTGCCCGCCGGCACGATGCCGAGCTTCTTCAGTCGCTTGGTGATGGCCTTGGCGATGATGGCCGGCGTCAGGTCGGCCTTGGCGCGCAGCAGCCAGTTCTCGCTCGGGTTCGGGCGCGACCATTCGCCGCCGGAGGCATCGCCTTCCGCCTCGTCGAACTTGCCGACGACGGTGGGGCGCACGTCGGTCCGCCAGTTGTAGAGCTCTTCCTTGAGCTGGTACTCGATGACCTGGCGCTTTTCCTCGACGACGAGGATCTCCTGCAGCCCTTGCGCGAACTCGCGCGTGATCGTCGCTTCCAGCGGCCACACGACGTTGACCTTGTGCAGGCGGATGCCGAGTGCGCGGCACGCGTCCTCATCGAGGCCCAGATCGGCCAGCGCCTGGCGCGTGTCGTTGAAGGCCTTGCCGCTGGCGATGATGCCGAAGCGGTCGTGCGCGCTCTCGATGACGTTGTGGTTCAGCCGGTTCGCACGCACATAGGCGAGCGCCGCGTACCACTTGTAGTCCATCAGCCGCGCTTCCTGCTCCAGCGGCGCATCGGGCCAGCGAATGTGCAGGCCGCCCGGCGGCATCTGGAAGTCTTCGGGCAAGACGATCTTCACGCGATCGGGGTCGACGCTGACCGAAGCCGACGACTCCACCACCTCCTGGATCGTCTTCATGCCGGTCCACACGCCGGCGAAGCGGCTCATCGCGAAGGCGTGCAGGCCCATGTCGAGGATGTCTTGCACGCTGGCCGGGATGAAAGTGGGAAAGCCACAGGCTTTGAACACGTGGTCGCTCTGGTGCGGCGCCGTCGAGCTTTTCGCCACGTGGTCGTCGCCGGCAATGGCGATCACGCCGCCGTGCTTCGCGGTGCCCGCCATGTTGGCGTGCTTGAACACGTCGAGCGATCGATCGACCCCCGGGCCCTTGCCGTACCAGATGCCGAACACGCCGTCGAACTTCTTCTGCTCGGGGTACAGGTCGAGCTGCTGCGTGCCCCACACCGCGGTGGCGCCGAGCTCCTCGTTGACGCCGGGCTGGAACACGATGTTCTGTGCGGCCAGGTGCTTCTTCGCGCTCCACAACGCCTGGTCATAGGTGCCCAGCGGCGAGCCGCGGTAGCCGCTGATGAAGCCGGCGGTGTTCAGGCCGGCGATGGCATCGCGCGTGCGCTGCAGCATCGGCAGGCGCACCAGCGCCTGCACGCCACTCATGAAGGCGCGGCCCTGTTCGAGCGAGTACTTGTCGTCGAGCGTGACGGTTTCGAGGGCCTTGCGGACGGATTCGGGCAGGGGGGCGTTCATGGGCGCCAGTGTAGAGATTCAGGCCGGTGAAGTCTTTTCTTTGTTTGCCCTGCAAGCCATACTTGCAGCAACAACCTTGCTTCAATATGGCCATCAAGGAAAGAAAAGCGCTAAAAAAGCCGACTTCAGGGAAAACGCGGACGGCCGCCGAACCCGACGAGGCGCACGGCCCCGAGCTCGACCGCTACGACATCGCCATCCTCGCCGAGCTGCAGCGCGATGCGCGGTTGTCGAACGCGGAGCTCGCGCAGCGCATCGGGCTGTCGGCCGCGCCCACCTGGCGGCGCGTGAAGTGGCTGGAAGCCAACGGCTACATCACCGGCTACCGCGCCGAGATCGACCGCCGCAAGATCGGCCTCGGCGTGCTCGCCTTCGTGCGCGTCGATGCCGAGCGCAACAACGCCGTCGCGACGCGCGCGCTCGAAGATGCGATGCGCGCGTTGCCCGAGGTCATCGCCTGCCACTACATCAGCGGCGCCGGCACCTTCGAGCTGCACGTGATGGCCACCGACCTCGACGCCTATTCGCGCTGGTCGATGGACACCTTGTTCAAGCTGCCCAACGTGAAGGACATCCACACCAGCTTCTCGCTGGGCGAGGTGAAGGCGGGCGCGGCCTTGCCGCTTGGGCACCTGCGAGCACGTTGAAATCTCACGTCACCTCGGGCTGATCCGGGTGCGAAGCCGTGCGCGGGGCCGGTAGGCTCTGCGCCCGCATGACCCGCGTTATCGATTGGCTGCTGACCGACGACCGGCATCAGCGTGTGCGCCTGGCCGCCACATGCAGGAGCTGCTGGAGCACGAGCGCCAGCGCAGCCTGCGTCGCGGCCTGCCGCTGTGCACGGCGCTGATCGACGTCGATCACTTCAAGCGCATCAACGATGTGCACGGCCATGCGGTCGGCGACGCGGTGCTGCGCGCGCTGGCATGCACGGGCCAAGCGCAGCTGCGGGGCAGCGACGTGCTCGCGCGCTGGGGCGGCGAGGAGTTCGTCGTGATGCTGCCGGACACGCTGCTCGCCACCGCGAGCGCCGGCATCGACCGGCTGCGCGAACGTTTGGCCGAGAGCATGCTGTGCGACGCCGCGCCCGAGCTGCGCGTGAGCTTCTCCGCCGGCATCGCGCAACTCAGCGGCGACGAGCCGATTGCGCGCACGCTGGAGCGCGCCGACCGCGCGCTCTATGCGGCGAAGGCGCAGGGGCGCAACCGCGTCGTCATCGCCGATTGACCCATTGCGAGCGCGGCGGCGCGTGGGCTGCTACCGTGGTTGGGCCATGCACTCGTCCTTGCCGCCGCGCCACCTGCTGCTCGCCCTGGCCGTCGTCGCCATCTGGGGCAGCAACTTCGTCGTCATCAAGATCGCGCTCGACGCACTACCGCCGCTGCTGTTCGCCGCGTTGCGCTTCGCGCTGGCGCTGCTGCCCGCGGTGCTGTTCGTGCCGCGGCCGGCTGCGAGCTGGCGCAACCTGGCGGCCTACGGCGTGCTGATCGGCGTCGGACAGTTCGGCCTGCTCTACCTCGCGATGCGCTCGCAGATCTCGCCCGGGCTGGCGTCGCTGGTGATCCAGACGCAGGTGTTCTTCACCATCTTCATGGCCATGAGCCTGACCGGCGAGCGGCTGCGCCGCATGCAGTGGCTGGCGCTCGTGCTGGCCGCCGGCGGCATTGCGGTGATCGCCGCGCATGCCGGCGGGAGCACGACGCTCGGCGGCCTGATGCTCACCTTGATCGCCGCCTTCAGCTGGGCCGCGGGCAACACGGTGAGCCGGCGCGCGGGGCAGGTCAACATGCTCGGCTATGTCGTGTGGTCCAGCGCGTTCGCGGTGCCGCCGCTGTTCGCTCTGGCCTGGGTCTTCGAAGGACGCGACGCCATCGTCGCCGGCCTGCAGGCCGCCGATGCCGCGACGTGGGCCGCCGTGCTGTGGCAGTCGGTGGGCAACACCTTGTTCGGCTATGCGGCCTGGGGCTGGCTGCTGGCGCGCCACCCGGCGGCCACCGTCGCGCCGATGGCGCTGCTGGTGCCGGTGTTCGGCATGACGGCGTCGGCCGCGTGGCTGGGCGAGCCGCTGCCCGCGTGGAAGCTCGCCGCCGCGGCGCTGGTGATCGGCGGGTTGGCGCTGAACCTGTTCGGGCCTCGGCTGCTGGCGCGGGCGGCTATGCTGCGCTCATGAAGCGCGCCGTCGTTGCCCTGTGTCTTGCGCCTGTGCTCGCGTTCTCTGCCGAGCCGCTGCCGACGCGCAACCTGCTCGTCGAATGGCGCA
>VBDL01000260.1 GCA_005884255.1 Betaproteobacteria bacterium
CTTGCCGCTCAGCGCGGCCCGTATCTGGGCGGCGTTCTGTTCGACAAACGTCCCCGGCTGAGCGCTGACGCCCACGGACGCGGCGACCGCGAGGCCACAGCCCAAGCGGCGCAGTTCCCGCACCATGCGCGCCAGGAAGCGCTCAGTGCGGACACTGCGCTGCCGCATCACTGCTTGACCTCCTGCTGGGCGTTCAACGCCTTCTTGACCGCCTTGGCCAGATCAACCGCCTTGCCCTTGCCCCAGTAGTGCAGGAACACGTAGCGCGGGCTCTCGTGCGTCATGTGCTGGTGGATCGCCACGATGTTGATGCCTTCGCCGCGCATCGCCTTCAGCACCGGCTGCAACTCGTCCTCGCGCATCGCGAAGTCGCCGTCCACGCCCGCATGGTCGTCGCTGCCCGCAAAGGCGGCCCAGGTGTTGACGCCCATCTCATTGCCGACGGCGACGCCATGCATCTTGGCCGTGCGCCCGATCGTCACCTTCACCATGCCGTCCTTGCTCTGCGCCTTGGCGCCCAGGGTCTCCTCGATCGGTGCCGCGGAGATGCTGCTCGGCGTCGGGATGTCGCCGGCAAAGCTGCTCGCCGGCGTCGGCTGCGCTGCGCGAACCTGCGCGACGCGGTCGTAAACGGCCTTGACACCAGCGGCCAGGCGGCGTGCATCTCCCATGCCGCCGATGTGCATGAAGTACACCTTGGGCTGATCGAAGAAGAAGTGATTGTGCAGGGCGGTGACCTCCAGACCGGCATCGAGCGCGGCGCTCATCGCCACGTTGACCTCGTCCTCGAACAGCACGGTGTCGCCCATGAGCATCGTCGAGTCGCCCATCGGCGTGAAGGCTGCCCACGACGTGATGCCCATGAACGGTGGCAAGGCCCAGCGGTCGACACTCAACTTCACATCGTCGCGCGGCTTGCTCACCTTGAAGACGTTCTCCGTCTTGTTGTACGTGCCCTTGAGGCCAGTGACGGCTTCGATGCTCGAGGTGTCGAGCGCGGGGCCAGCGGCGTGGGCGGCGGATGCCAGCGCGGCCGCGGCCAGCGTCAGTGCGATGCGGGATGGGTGAGGCATGGGGCTTTCCTTTCGGATCGTGTGTCGACCTGGCGAACTGCGATCAGTCATCGTCGTCCCTCCCATCGTCGTCTCTCTTGCGTCTCCTGCTCGTTGCCGTTGACGAGGAAGCTGGCCGCGTAGAAGGTCTTGCCGCCAACGGTCATCTTCTCGATGTCCCTCACCGTGCCGAGCTTGGCCTCCTGAGCGATCGTGGCCTTGACCGGTGCCGGCACTTCGGACAGCGCGACCTCCTGTTCCTCGCGCTTCTCGGATCGCCATTCGTCCCAGTCAAACAGCATCAGGCCGAGCGCAAATCGGGATGGCGTGCAACGCCGACCACTCACGAGGTTTGACCGGCCTGGTCGGCCACGGCGCGCCGGCGCGCTGCGGCGGCGTTCCTGCGTTGCAGCCAGCTCATGGTGCCAGTGAACGCAAGCAGCGGCACGCAGAGTACGCCGGCCAGCAGGACCAGCTGCACCGGCCAGTCGCCGAACTGGCCCGTGTGGAAAGAGATGCTCCAGAAATAGAGCTTGTGCCCCGCGCTGCTCTGCGGATACGGCGTGTGGCGCAGCACCTCGCCGCTGTAGGCGTCGAAGAACAGCATCGTGCGCGCATTCGGATGCGGCGCATCGCGCTCGATGAGGTACATGTCGTACGGCGCCTTGGGCTTCTCCGGATAGTGGATCAGCACCTCGTTCCAGTTCGGCACCAGGTTCTGTGCCTTCTCCCAGATCGTGTCCATCGGCACGCGCCTCGCCTCGCCGGTGGCGGGCAGCTTCGATGGTGGGAACTTCGACGGCCGTGGCGACCCCGTGATCGTGTACAGCCCGTCGCGATACCAGTCGAACGACAGGGGCAAGCCCGTCAGCACGAGCGACACGAGCACCAGCCCGGCGAACACGCCGGCGACCTTGTGCAGCTGCAGCTTGCGAGCCGGCCCCGCCGGTATCCGCGTCGGGGACCGCAACGCGTCGCGGAAGCGCCGGCCGCGGCTCGGCCACCACAGCGCGACGCCGCCTGTGATCAGCACGATCGCGAAGATGATCGCGGAGATGGGCGTGATGAGGCTGCGCTCCGGACCGAAGCGGAAGATGTGCGTCTGCTCCATGGTGGCAAGAACGCCGCCGTAGCGGGGGCGCTCGCCGAGCACTTCGCCCGTGCAGGGGTTGAGGAACACGAACACTTGGTCGGTGAAGCGGATGCGTGTCGCGGGGATGCGGGCGGCACCGTCCTCCGGCCGGTTCATCCGGATGTAGTCCAGCTGGCCTTCCTTGTGCGCGGCGCGTGCGTTCGCCGTCAGCGTCTCGATCGACGAGCGCTCGGTGCAGGCAGGCACCGTGAGGAGATCCCGGTTGACGACCGGCTCGAGCTGGGGCCGGAACAGGACGATCGCGCCAGTGACGGCGATCACGATGAGCACCAGCCCAAGGCTGAGCCCCGTCCATCGGTGCAGGTGCAGAAGGCAGTTGCGCAAGGTGGCGTTCACGATGTTGTCTCCTCCAGAGAGCGCGCATCGGCGGCGGCATGGAGCACCTGCGCCTGCTGTGACGAGAACATCAGGCGCGGCGTCGTGTCGACGTCGGTGCGAGGCCGTGATGGCATCGGCGACTGAGGCTATTTGCCCGCGCTGAATCGAACCTGTCGGCAGCCTGAAAGTCGGTTCAGGAAAGGCGCCCGTGCAGCGCCGTGACCTTGAGGGCTGCGTCGAGGGGTGGAGGATCAGCGCACCACGGCAGCGGCAAGCCGCGCACTCACCGCTTCCCATTGCAGGTTCTGGAAGAAGGCGTCGATGTACTTGGCCGCCGCGGCGCCGTAGTCCATCTGGTACGAGTGCTCGTACATGTCCATCACGAGGATGGGTACGGTGGCCGCAGGCGCATGCGCGTGATCGGCCATCCAGTAGTTCTCGAGTTGCCGCGTGTGCAGGTTGAAGCCGAGCACCACCCAGCCCGCACCGCCGCCCAGGCCCGCACCGATGCGCCGGAACTCGGTCTCCCATGCATCGAAGCTGCCGAACCCTTGTGCAATGGCCTGGCGCTCGGCATTGCCGGCCTGGCCGCTGCCGCCCAGGTTCTCGAAATACAGCTCGTGCAAAACCACCGAGCCAGTGCGCACGAGGTGTTCGCGCTTGAGGTCGTTGTAGACGTAGGGCGGCATGTCCTTGTCGCCGGCTGCCTGCGCGAGGCGGGCCTTGACGTTGGCCAGCGCTTTCACCGAGCCGCCGTAGTTGTTCTCCCAATGGGAGCGGATCATCCGCTCCGACAGGCCGTTGAGCTTGGCGGGATCGAACGGCAGCGGCTTGAGCGCGTCTTGACTCTGGAATGCCGGAGATGCAGTCATGGTCGGCTCCTCGTGATCAGGCAGTGTTCGATTGACACCAGGCATAGAGCGCGTCGTACATCACCATGCCGTGCTTGAGCATCTCGTGGTCGTCGGGGAAGTTGGTCGACAGGCCTCGCGAGATCGCATACAGGCCCGCCGACTGCGGCGTGAGGTCCAGGCGCGAGGTATCGGCACCGCGCACGATGGCCGCGAGCCGCTGCAGCGCGGGCTCCTTCAGCTCGTACTTCCTCAGGAAGGCGTCGAAGCTGCACAACTCGCCGACATGCGACATCTCGACGCCTGGCACGTCGAAGGGCACGGCACCGAGTTGCTCGGCCATGGACAGCACCTGGTCGGCAGGGACGTAGAAGAACTCAGGACTCTTGTCGATGAAGCGCGCGATCAACCAGGGGCAGGCGATGCGGTCGATCTTCGGGCGCTCGCGGGTGATCCATTTCATGGGATGGCTCCTTGTTCAAGGGCGCGCCGCGCCGTACGCGAAGTCGTCGAACGCCGTAACGCTGTCGGCCTTGGTCCATACGCCGACTGCGCCCGCACCGCCGATGTGGCTGTCGTCGAGCTCGATATAGCGCTTGCCATCCAGCAATACGGCGATGCGTGTGCCGGCGAACTCCACCCTCAGCGTGTGCCAGCTACCGCGCGCCACCGGCGCATCGACGTACTTGATCGTCTTTCGGCTGCCGTGCTCGGTGTAGTACAGCGAGACGTTGTTCTCCAGCGCGTTGGCCCGCGCGACGTAGTAGTTGTCTCCGTCTTTCCAGCGCCACACGAGTCCGCCGGCTTGGTCTTCGCCGCCGGAGATCGGCTTGAACTTCACTTCCACGAAACCGTCGGCCAGCGACGTGCCGCTCTTCACGCACCAGGGGAAGGTGCCGCTGCCCGACTGCATCAGCACGTTGGACTTGCTCGGTGCTGTCGGGTCCGCGGCGACCGCCCAGCGAGGACTCCCGCGGCCGGTCACACCACAGGTCCAACCGGATGGCACGGAGCCCACCGCGTCGCCGTCGAAGTTGACGGCCTGCGCCATGGCGGTGGTGGCCAAGACAGAGGTCAGCACGCCCAGTGATGTCTTCTTCATGAGGGCTCCCTTTTGAGTCAACGGATTTCGTGCGGCGCTGTGCCGACACTCGCCCGCTTCACGACATCTGTTCCTTGGGTTGCAGCGGCAGGCCGGCCGTTCGCCACGCCTCGATTCCACCCACGAGATAGCGCGCGTCAATTCCGCGCGCGCGCAGCGACAGAGCCGTGGAGCGGCCCACGTCCAGGCCGTGGACACAGCAGACGACCACAGGCTCCGAGGGATCGAGATCGGCGCACCATTGCCCCACTTGGGCGGGGTCGCGCCATACGGCGCCCGCCACGGTGTCCTGTGCAGCGGCCAAGTGCTCGGGTCGGCGCACATCGAGGATTTGCGTCTCGCCGGCGCTGCGACCGAGCGTCGCCACGTCGATGGTCCATCCGACCGAATCTCCCGCCACGGCAGCCCCGTAGCGGCGGTACACGCCGTCCCAGCGAATGTTCTTCATGAATGCGTCGACGTAGGCCGCCGCCTTCGCGCCGAAGTCCATGTGGTACGCATGCTCGTACATGTCGAGCGCCAGCACCGGGGCAGCGCCGGCGAGCAAGTGCGTATGGTCCGCAGCCCAGTGGTTGACCAACCGGCCCTCGCGCGAAGACCATGACAGGAGGGCCCACCCCGAGCCGCCGCCCATCGCCTTGGCCAGCGAGACAAATTCGTTGCGCCATCGCTCGACTGAGCCGAAGTCGCGCTCGATCGCAGTCGACAGGCCGCATGACGGCAGCACCCCATCTCCACCAAGGGCGTCGAAGTACAGCTCGTGCAGGAACGCCGAGTTGGCGGCGATCAGCTCTTCACGCTTCAGCCCATTGACCCCGAACACCGGGGCGCTTCCCCAGTCGAGCTCGCTCAGTTGATGGCGGATGGCATTCAGGCGCTTCACGGCGCCGGCGTAGTTGTTCTCATGGTGGCTCGCGATCAAGCGCGCGGACAGGCCATCGAGGCGATTCAGGTCGAGGGTCAAGGGTCTTGGTTGCAGGTCCACGGTTGTTCCTTTGGGGTGGAGTCTCAGGACTCAGGGATGGGTCAACAGTGGATGCACGCCGAGACCGATCAGTGCCGCGACCAGCACGATCACCGGTTCGGGGATCTGCGCCACAACACGCCGACCGTGACGAGGGCGAGCGCGGCGGTGACCCAGTCGGTGATCGAGCGTTGTCCGATCACGATCACGGCGCCGGTGATGGCGCCGATCGCCGCGGCCGTCACTCCGTCGACGAACGCGACGATGGCCGGGCGCTTGCCGTGCTTCTTGAAGTACGGCGCGGGCAGGATCGTCAGCAGGTAGCACGGCAGGAAGGTGCCGATCGCCGCCACCACCGCGCCCCAGAAGCCGGCCACGAGGTAGCCGATGAAGCCGGTGGTGATCACGACCGGGCCCGGGGTGATCATCGCCACCGCGACCGCGTCGACGAACTGCCGATCGGTGAGCCAGCCGTACTCCTTGACGACGCCGCCGTAGAGGAACGGCACGATCGCCAGATCTGTCCGAGCTTGTGCCAGTCGATGGTGTCCAGCGCGAACCAGCCAGCCAGCGGGGCCGCGACACCGTGCACACCGCCGCCGAACCAAGCTTTGGGCGGCGCGCGCCACAACCACACCAGCACGCCGGCGCCGAGGAACACCCACACGATCTCGGACTGCGTGATCACCGTCACCGCCGCGCTGGCGAGGAAGATGGCCCACAGCAGCTTGTCCTTGCCGATGTTCTTGGTCGTGAGCTTGTAGGCGCTCATCGCGATGATGCCGATCACCGCCGCACCCACGCCATAGAACACCGCCTGCATCCAGGCGATGCCGCCATAGGCGACGTAGACCGCGCCCAGCGCCACCACCATGAAGAACGAGGGCAGGATGAAGGCCAGGCCCACGAGCGTCGCGCCGACGATGCGGTAGTTCACGTATCCCAGGTAGATCGCGAGCTGCGCGGCCAGAGGGCCCGGCATCAGCTGCGCGAGGGTCATGCCTTCCTTGTAGTCGCTCTCCGGGATCCACTTGCGCGTCTCGACGAGGTCGCGGTACATGTAGCCCACCAAGGCCACGGGTCCGCCGAAGCCCCATGTGCCGAGGCCGAGCATGTAGCGCACCAGTTGCCAGAGCGTGTAATGCGCGGCGCCTGGTGCAGTGGCGGCCTTGTCAGCCGTGATGTCGTTCATCCGAAAGTTCCTCTTCAAGTCTTGGCACGAGTGGCTTCGCGGCCGAAGTGCGCGTACAGCGAGTCCAGCACGGTGCTCATTTCGGCCAGCAGCGCGTCGTCATCGGGCAGCCGTTCGCGGGCGCCCGCCATCACGGCTTCGAAGCCCGTGGCCTCGGGCACGGGCTCGCCACCCACATCGAGCTGATGCACCATCGCCGCGAGGCGCGCCAGCGCGGCATCGTCTTCGAGCGCGAAGCTCGCCATCAGCGTCTCGAAGGTCACACGGTCGCCTACGTGCGTGAACGCGGCGCCGTCGAAGTCGAAGCCGAGCGCGCTCTTCGGGCAATCCGAGGGCTTGGCCAGCCAGCGGAAACGCGCGTCGCGATCGATGAAGCGGCGGATCAGCCACGCGCTTGCCACGCGGTCGACCCACAAGCGGCGCCGCGTGGCCCACACCCGCCCCTGGTACTGATCAATATCGAGGCGCGGGACGCGGCCTTGCGTTTCGTGCGGCTCGTCCGGCGACAGCAGCGTGTCGACGCGCTTGCAGAAGTCCGTCCACGCGGCATCGGCCTCCATGCGTGCCTCGCCGGGGAAGAAGTCGATGGACCTCACCGCGTCGTACTCACGTTGCAGCTTGCGCTGCAGGCGGGCGAGTTCCGTCGGCGCCATGGCACTCAGGCCGCGATTGGCCTGCTTCCAGGTCTTGCGCAACTCGGCGTAGTCGTCCGAGCGGTCGAACAGCTGGCGGTATGCGTTGGCCTCGTCGGCCGAGCGAGGCTGCACGGCCATCAGCCATGCGTTGCCGCCTTCACGGATGCATTCGTCGGCGAGCTCCTGCAGCGCTTGCTCGCGCTCGCCGTCACCGGGCAGCAGGTAGGCGCCATCGCGCAGCGCCATGCAGCCGAGCGACTTGAGTGCGCGCCAGATCCGCATGCGCGCCGTCGCGCCTTCCGTGGGAAGCGAGACGACGAGAAGCCACCACGGGGTGGCGCTTGGGACGTCCATGTCGCGAATAATACATTGATGTGGAGTAAGCTACACAACACCCTCCGCCGGTCGGGGACTCACGACTCATGCCACCTGCAGCGCCCCCTACACACCACTGGACAGCCCGGCTGCTCTTGCCCGAGGGCGTGGCTGGAGCGGCGCGGCCTGTTCTCGCAGCGCGCGCGTTGCGCGCCTTCGCGGATGGCTATGTCGCGGTGCTGCTTCCCGCCTACCTGTTGGCCTTGGGCTTCAGCACGCTGGAGGTGGGCTTGCTCGCGACCACCACGCTGCTGGGGACGGCGCTGACGACGCTGGCCGTCGGCGCCTGGGGACACCGATTCCAAGACCGCCGCTTGCTGCAGGCAGCTGGCGTGTTGATGGCGGCCACCGGGTTTGCCTTCGCCGCCCCGTCAGCCTATTGGCCGCTGCTGCTGATCGCGTTCGTCGGCACCTTGAACCCGAGCGCCGGTGACGTGAGCGTCTTCCTGCCACTGGAGCATGCGCGACTGGCGCATGCCGCCCACGGCAAGGCGCGCACCGCGGTCTTTGCGCGCTACAGCGTGTTGGGCGCGCTCGTTGGATCGCTGGGCTCGCTGGCCGCCGGGATGCCGGACTGGCTCGCCGCTCATGGCGGCCTGACGAGGCTGCCCGCGATGCGATGGATGTTCGTGCTCTATGGCGTGATCGGCGTCGCGGTTTGGTTGGTCTATCGGCGATTGCCCGCAACGACTGTCAAGGACCATGGGCCATCGGCGCCGCTCGGGCGCTCGCGCAGCGTGGTGGTCAGACTTGCAGCCTTGTTCTGCGTCGACGCTTTCGCCGGGTGCTCAACTCGCTGCTGGCGCTGTGGCTGTTCCAGCGCTTCGACATGTCGCTCGCCTCGGCGGGCGCGTTCTTTTTCTGGGCCGGCTTGCTCAACGCAGCGTCGCAACTGGTTGCGCCCACCGTCGCGGAACGGGTCGGCTTGCTCAACACCATGGTGTTCACGCACATCCCATCCAGCATCTGCCTGATCCTGGCAGCGCTGGTACCGGACCTCCACGCTGCGCTTGGCCTGCTGCTGATGCGCGCCTTGCTGTCGCAGATGGACGTCCCTACGCGCAGCGCCTATGTGATGGCGGTCGTCACGCCCGGCGAACGCGCCGCGGCCGCCAGCTTCACGGCGGTACCGCGCAGCCTCGCCTCGGCCCTCAGCCCCTCGCTCGG
>VBDL01000261.1 GCA_005884255.1 Betaproteobacteria bacterium
GTCTGCGCGGTGCGCGAGCTGGCCGAGGAGACGGGCTACCGCGCCGCCGAGTGGGCGAGGGCGGGCATCCTGCACAACGCCATCGCCTATTCCACCGAGGGCATCGAGATCTGGTTCGCACGCGGGCTGCAGGCCGGCCAGGCGCAGCTCGATCATGGCGAGTTCCTCGAGCTGACGACCGCCAGCGAGGCCGAGCTCGATGCGCTGGCGCAGCACGGCGAGCTGACCGACGCGAAGACGCTGATCGGCCTGCTGTGGCTCAAGCAATGGCGTGCCGGCCTGTGGCCCTTGGAATGGCGGGCGGTCGACCTCACAATGGGCTCATGAAGGTCCTGAACCTGCGCTGCGCGCACGACCATCGCTTCGAGGGCTGGTTTGCGTCGGACGACGATTACCAATCGCAGCGCGAGCGCGGCTTGGTCGAGTGCCCGCTGTGTGGCGACGCGGCGGTGGAGCGCCTGCCGAGTGCGCCGCGGCTCAACCTGTCCGGCGCCAAGGAGCCGGCGCAGCAGCAGGTGATCAGTGCGCCGCAGCTGCAGTCGATGTGGATGCAGGCGGTGCGCCACGTGCTGGCGCACACCGAAGACGTCGGCGAGCGCTTTGCCGAGGAAGCGCGGCGCATCCACTACGGCGAGGCCGACCAGCGCGGCATTCGCGGCAAGGCCTCGCGCGAAGACACCGAGGCCTTGCTCGACGAAGGCATCGAGGTGATGCCGCTGCCGATTCCGGCGGGCCTGGACGGCCCCGTCCAGTAGCCCCGGTCAGAGCACCCGGCCCGGGTTCATCAGGTTCTGCGGATCAAGCGCGCGCTTGATCGAACCCATCAGCGCCATCGCCACCGGCGATTTGACGTGCACCAGTTTCTCGCGTTTGAGCTCGCCGATGCCGTGCTCCGCCGAGATCGAACCACCGCGCTCGACCACTGCCGCATAGACCATCTCGTTGATAGCCGCTTCGTGCGTGCGCAGGAATTCCGCCGCCTCGATACCTTCGGGTGCCTGCACGTTGTAGTGCAGGTTGCCGTCGCCCAGATGGCCGAAGTCGACGAGCCGCGCGCCGGGAAAGGCGGCCTGCAGCGCCGCGTCGGTGCTGGCCACGAACTCCGGAATGCGCGACACCGGAAGCGCGATGTCGTGCTTCACGTTCAGCCCCTCCTCGGCTTGCGCCAGCGGAATCGACTCGCGCAAGTGCCACATCGCATGCGACTGCGCCAGCGTCTCGGCCACGGCCGCATCGCTGATCAATCCTTGCTCAAGCGCCGCTTCCAGCAGTCCTTCGAACAGCGAGCGCGCATGCACCTCGCTCTCGCCGTCAGACAACTCCAGCAGCACGCACCACGGTGACGGCGGCAACGGCTGCGCGAGCTGCGGGAAATGCCGCCGCACCAGCGCCAGAGCGAACTCACCCATCAGCTCGAAGCCGGTGAGCAGCGAGCCGCAGCGCGCCTGCGCGAGCTGCAGCAGCGCCACCGCATCGTCGACGCTCGCGCAGGCGGCGAGCGCCGTGCACTTGGCGCGCGGCTGCGGATAGAGCTTGAGCACCGCGCCGGTGATGATGCCGAGCGTGCCTTCGCTGCCGATGAAGAGGTCGCGCAGGTCGTAGCCGGTGTTGTCCTTGCGCAGGCCGGTGAGGCCGTCCCAGATGTCGCCAGCGGCCGTCACCACTTCGAGGCCCAGGCACAGCTCGCGCGCATTGCCGAAGCGCAGCACCTGCGTGCCGCCGGCATTGGCAGCGAGGTTGCCGCCGATCGTGCAGCTGCCCTCGGCGGCCAGGCTCAAGGGGAACAGCAGCCCTTGGGCTGCCGCCGCCTGCTGCACCGCCTGCAGCACGCAGCCGGCGTCGACCGTCATCGTCAGGTTCGCGGCATCGATCGCGCGCACGCGGTTCATGCGCGCGAGCGACAGCAGCACCTGCGTGCCGCTCGCACGGCGGCGACTTCGGCCGTTGAGCCCGGGCGCACGACCGCCAGTGCCTTGCCGTGATAGCGCTTGCGCCAGTCGACCTCCCAGGCCGACAGGTCGCCGTCGGTCAGCACATGGCCGTCGCCGACGGCGTTGCGCAGCTGATTCAACAGATCGCTCATGCTTCAGGGGCTCCATGTTTGGCTTCGGCATCACGTCGCTGCGCGACATGAGCCTGCGCCGAAGCGCGAAGCGCTTTCAAGCGCCAGCGCACGTGCATCGCGCAGGCAGCGAACAAGACGAGGCTCAGCACGATCTCGCCACCCGCCAGCACGGCACTCGCGCCATGCTCGCTGGTGGATCGCACCACGCCTTCGGTGAAGTACAGCCAGGTCAGCAGGCTCACCCAGCGATAGGTGTACATGCGGTGCTTCAGCAGGCCGGGCAGCGGAATCACCAGCGGCAGCACCTTCAGCGCGAGCGTGCCGCGGCCGGTGGGCGCGAGCCACAGTTCCCACGCCAGGCCGAGCGCGATGAGCGCCAGTGCGCTGCCGACGGCGAGCGCACGTGTGAGGCGAACGGGCGCAGGCGCCACGGAGACGTCAACCATGTTTGGCATGATATCGGCCGATGAACGTCTCCACCGCGATGCGCAGCCGCGCTCGCCGCTTCTCCGCCGATCTGCTGCAGACCCTGCAGCACTGGCCCTGGCTCGACACCGCGCGCACCTTGCGCCAGCGCTTTCGCGAGGATCGGCTCGGGCTCACCGCCAGCAGCCTGACCTTCACCACACTGATCGCGCTGGTGCCGCTGGTCACGGTAATGCTCGCGGTGTTCACCGCCTTCCCGATGTTCTCCACGTTCCAGGTCGCGCTGCAGAAGTATTTTCTGCAGAGCCTGGTGCCCGACACCATCGCCAAGCCGGTGCTGGGCGCGCTGACGCAGTTCGCCACCAAGGCCAACCGGCTGGGCACCGTGGGCCTGGTGCTGCTGGTGCTCACGGCGCTAGCGCTGATCCTCACCATCGACCGCACGCTCAACGCCATCTGGCGCGTGCGCAAGCCGCGGCCGATTGCGCAACGCGTGCTGGTCTACTGGGCCGCGGTGACGCTCGGGCCGCTGCTGCTCGGCGTGAGCCTGAGCATCACGTCGTATGCGATCTCGGCCTCGCAAGGCTTCGTCGGTGCGATGCCCGGCGGTGTGAGCCTGCTGCTCGGCAGCCTCGAATTTGCGCTGCTCGCGGCGGCGATGAGCGGGCTGTTCCACTACGTGCCCAACACCTACGTGCGCTGGCGCGATGCGCTGGCCGGCGGCCTGTTCGTCGCCATCGGTTTCGAGCTCGCGAAGCGCGGCTTCGCCTGGTACATCGCGTCGGTGCCGACCTATTCGACGGTCTACGGCGCGTTCGCGACGGTGCCGATCTTCCTCATCTGGATCTACCTCGGCTGGGTCATCGTGCTGCTCGGCGCGGTGATCGCCGCCTATGCGCCGAGCTTGCAGATGCACGTGGTGCGCCACAAGGCAACGCCCGGCCACCGCTTCAGTCTGGCCCTGGCCGTGCTGCGCGAGCTGGCTGGAGCGCGCGGCGGTGCGGCGCACGGCCTCACGCTGACGCAGGTGGCGCAGCGCTTGAGCACCGACCCGCTGCAGATCGATCCGATCGTCGAGGCGCTGGTCGGCATCGACTGGGTCGGGCGGCTCGATGAAGCTGGCGTGCAGCGCCTGGTGCTGCTGGCCGAACCGACGGCGACGCGCCTGGCGCCTCTGGTCACGCGGTTGCTGCTCGAGCCGGGTGCGGCCACACAGGCGTTCTGGCAGCGCGCGTCGCTTGGCGAGATGACCCTCGCCGAGGCGATTGCCTCGTAGGGTGGGCTTCAGCCCACCATCAGCGTCAGGCGTGCAGAACGACGAGCAACGCGCTGGCCGCGCTCTTGCCCGGATTGCGAATCGCATGCGGCAGGTCCACCGCATAGCGTGCCGTCTCGCCGGCCTTCAGCCGCGTGCTCTCGGCGCCGGCCTGCACCTCCAGGCTGCCGCTGAGCACGCTCAGGTGCTCGCGCGAGCCGGGCTCGTGCGGCTGTGATTCCAGCGCACCGCCCGGCTGCACGCTGAGCTCGTACCACTCGAACTGCCCGGCCAGCTCGATGGGGCCGAGGATGCGCAGCTCGCAGCGCCCATCGGGGCTGCGCAGCGCGGGCGTCGCATGCGCGGCAACGGTGGCAATGGCGGGCGCGTCGGGCTTCGCTCCACCGAGCAGCTCATGCATCGGCACGCCCAGCGCATTGGCCAGCCGCCACACGACGGCCACCGTCGGGTTCGCCTGGTTGCGCTCGATCTGCGACAGCATCGACTTCGACACGCCGGCCTGGCGCGACAGCTCGTCCAGCGACAGCGCGCGCGCCGTGCGCAGCGCGGCCAAGGTGCTGCCCACGCGCGGCGGTTCGTTGTGGGTCGGGGGGGTGGTGCGGCGGTTCACGGGAGGAATACCCCTGGCTTGACGCTGTGGAGTCGATCCAAGATACTGTACCAGCGTTCGATATATCGAACAACAACTCTCCGGGTGCGCAACCATGACGACGACCAGCGACGACTTCTACGCTCACCTGCGCCACGAGCTGCAGGGCATTCGCGACGCCGGGCTCTACAAGTCCGAACGCATCATCACCACGCCACAAGGCGCGGTCATCAGGACGACCGATGGCCGCGAGGTGATCAACCTGTGCGCCAACAATTACCTCGGCCTGTCGTCGCACCCGCGGGTGATCGAGGCGGCGCACGAGGCGCTGCGCACGCATGGCTACGGCCTGAGCTCGGTGCGCTTCATCTGCGGCACGCAGGACCTGCACAAGACCCTCGAATCGCGCCTGGCGCGCTTTCTCGGCACCGAGGACTGCATCCTCTATGCGGCCGCCTTCGACGCCAACGGCGGCCTGTTCGAGCCGCTGCTCGGCGAGAACGATGCGGTGATCAGCGACGAGCTCAACCACGCGTCGATCATCGACGGCATCCGCCTGTGCAAGGCCAAGCGCTATCGCTACAAGCACAACGACATGGCCGACCTCGAGCGCTGTCTGCGCGAGGCCGCAGCCGACGGTGCACGCTTCAAGCTCGTGTTCACCGACGGCGTGTTCTCGATGGACGGCACGATCGCCGCGCTCGACCGCATGCGCGAACTGTGCGATGCGCACGGTGCGCTGCTTGGCATCGACGAGTGCCACGCATCGGGCTTCATGGGCAAGACGGGCCGCGGCACACACGAGCATCGCGGCGTGTTCGGCAAGGTCGACATCATCACCGGCACCTTGGGCAAGGCGCTGGGCGGCGCATCCGGCGGCTTCACCGCGACGCGGCGGGAGGTGGTGGAGCTGCTGCGCCAGCGCTCGCGGCCGTACCTCTTCTCGAACACGGTGGCGCCCAGCATCAAGCCTCGACCGCGCTGCGCGACAGGCTCGAAGACAACACGCGTTACTTCCGCAGTGCGATCACCGCCGCCGGCTTCGACATCAAGCCGGGCGAGCATCCGATCGTGCCGATCATGGTCTACGACGCGGTCAAGGCTCAAGCGTTGAGCGCGCGTCTGCTCGAACTCGGTGTCTACGTCGTCGGCTTCTTCTACCCCGTGGTGGCCAAGGGCCAGGCGCGCATCCGCGTGCAGATGAGCGCAGTGCACGAGCGTGAGCATCTCGAGCGCGCCGTCGCCGCGTTCACGCAGGCGGGCAGGGAGCTGGGGTTGATCAAGTGACGGCGCCGAAGATTCTCATCATCGGCGCCAATGGCCAGATCGGCACCGAGCTGGCCGAGGCGCTCGTCGCGCGCCACGGTGCCGAGGCGGTGATCACCAGCGACCTCGCGCCGCAAGGCCGCGTGCCCGGCATCGCGCATGAAGCGCTGGACGTCACCGATGCCGCCGCGCTCGCGACGGTGGTCAAGCGCCACGGCATCACGCAGATCTACCACCTCGCGGCCGCGCTGTCGGCCAGCGGCGAGAAGCATCCGACGTGGGCGTGGAGCCTCAACATGGGCGGGCTTCTCAACGTGCTGGAGCTGGCGCGCACGCAGCGCATCGAGCGCCTGTTCTGGCCGAGCTCGATTGCGGCGTTCGGGCCGAACACGCCGGCCAACGCGACGCCGCAGAGCACGGTGATGGACCCAACCACGGTCTACGGTATCAGCAAGCTCGCCGGCGAGCGCTGGTGCGCGTGGTACCACGCCAAGCACGGCGTCGACGTGCGCAGCCTGCGCTACCCCGGCCTCATCAGCTGGAAGACGCCGCCGGGCGGTGGCACCACCGACTATGCGGTGGAGATCTTCCACGCGGCGCTGAAGGAAGGCCGCTACACCTGCTTCCTCGAAGAAGGCCAGGCGCTGCCGATGATGTACATGCCCGACGCGCTGCGCGCCACCATCGAGCTGATGGAGGCGCCGAGCGAGGCGATCGGCGAGCGCGGCAGCTACAACCTGGCGGGCGTGAGCTTCACGCCGCTGGAGATCGCCGCCGCGATCCGCCGCCGCATCCCCGGCTTCACGATGACTTGCGAGCCCGATTTCCGCCAGGCCATCGCCGCGAGCTGGCCGCGCTCGATCGACGACGGCGTCGCGCAACGCGACTGGGGCTGGCGCCCGCAGTACGACCTGCAGGCGATGGTCGACGACATGCTGGAGAACCTGCGCAAAGCCTGACTCCAGCTACCATCGACCACGTGCCCTGGTGGTGAAATCGGTAGACACAGCGGACTTAAAATCCGCGGCCGCCGAAAAGCGGCGTGCCGGTTCGAGTCCGGCCCGGGGCACCAGTCGCTGCGTCAGTGCAGCCTGACGCTTCCCATGCCCAGCAGCCCGATCACGCCGATCAGGATCAGGTACAGCGCGACGATGAAGTTCAGTAGCTTGGGCATCACGAGGATCAGGATGCCGGCGATGAGCGAGATGAGCGGGGTGAGGCTGAGGTGGATATTCATGGGGCGTAACGCTACACCATGACACGTGTGGCATCCCCGTCGTGACGTAACCATTGCGCCGCCATGCGCGCCAACGCTTGCGGGTCGCCGGTGGTCTGCAGCGTCAGTGAAGCACCGTTTGACGTGGCACCGCTCCACAGCGATGCCGCGCGCTCGGCGATCGCCTGCGCGGTGTCGATGATCTGCACTGCGGACCCGAGCAGTTCGCGAATCTGCGGCTCGACGAACGGGTAGTGCGTGCAGCCGAGCACGACGGTGTCGGCGCCGAACGCACGCACGCGCTCACAGTAGGGGCGCAGCACCTCCAGCAGCGCCGCACTGTCGCCGTCCGCGCGCTCGATCACGTCGACCACGCCGGAGCAGCCCTGCAGCAGCACCTCGGCGTCGCCGGCATGCTGCTCCACCAGGCGCTGCACGCGCGCGCTGGCCACCGTCGCCGCGGTGGCCATCACCGCGATGCGGCCAGTGCGCGTTTGCGCCGCCGCCGGCTTGATGCCGGGTTCGACGCCAATGAAGGGCAGGGCCGGCCAGCGCTCGCGCAGCGCGGCGATCGCCTGCACCGTGGCGGTGTTGCAGGCGACGACGATCAGCGTGGCTCCGTCCTCGAGCAGCCGCTGCGTCAGTGCGAGGCTGCGCCCGATGATGTGCGCTGCCTCGCGCCCGCCGTAAGGTGCGTGTGCAGAATCGGCGAGGTAGCGCAGCGGCACGCCGGGCAGGCGCCCTCGCAGTGCGCGTAGCACCGACAGCCCGCCGACGCCGGAGTCGAAGACACCGATGCAGTTATTCATTCGGCCGGCAGTCTACTGTCGCTGCGATGACAGCCTTCTTCGAGAGCGTGGTCTAAAATAGCACGATCGTTCGATTTATCGTGCGTGCCCGAGACGGGTCAGGTCCACCCTCTAGAATTCAGATTAACGTTAACGTCAATTCGACAACCTAGGAGCAGCGCGTCATGAAGGTACTGGTACCCGTCAAGCGCGTCGTCGATTTCAACGTGAAGGTTCGCGTGAAGTCCGACGGCACGGGGGTGGACATCGCCAACGTCAAGATGAGCATGAACCCCTTCGACGAGATCGCCGTCGAAGAGGCCGTGCGTCTGAAGGAGAAGGGCGTCGTCACCGAGATCATCGCCGTCTCGTGCGGCGTCACGCAGTGCCAGGAGACGCTGCGCACCGCGATGGCCATCGGCGCCGACCGCGCCATCCTCGTCGAGACCGCAGAAGAACTGCAACCGCTGGCCGTGGCCAAGCTGCTGAAGGCGCTGGTCGACAAGGAGCAGCCGGGCCTCGTGATCCTCGGCAAGCAGGCCATCGATGACGACTGCAACCAGACCGGCCAGATGCTGGCCGCGCTGGCCGACCTGCCGCAAGCCACCTTCGCATCGAAGGTCGAGATCGCCGACGGTGCCGCCAAGGTCACGCGCGAGGTCGACGGCGGCCTCGAGACGCTGAGCGTCAAGCTGCCGGCCGTGGTCACCACCGACCTGCGCCTGAACGAGCCGCGCTACGTCACGCTGCCCAACATCATGAAGGCGAAGAAGAAGCCGCTCGAGGTGGTCAAGCCCGCCGATCTCGGTGTGGACGTGAGCCCGCGCATCAAGACCCTGAAGGTCTCCGAGCCGCCCAAGCGCGGCGCCGGCGTGAAGGTGCCCGATGTCGCGACGCTGGTCGCGAAGCTGAAGAACGAAGCGAAGGTGATCTGAGATGGCTGTCCTCGTTGTTGCTGAACATGAACACGCGCTCTTGAAGGGCGCGACCTTGAACACTGTCACCGCGGCCACCCAGTGTGGCGGCGACGTGCACGTGCTGATCGCCGGCGAGAACGCCGCCGAAGCTGCAAAGCAGGCGAGCCAAATCGCCGGCGTCGCCAAGGTGCTGTTGGCCGATGCGCCGCAGCTCGCCGAGCAGCTGGCCGAGAACGTGGCGGCGCAGGTGCTGGCCATTGCCACGAACTACAGCCACATCCTCTTCCCGGCCACCGCGCACGGCAAGAACGTGGCGCCGCGCGTTGCCGCGAAGCTCGACGTCGGTCAGGTCAGCGACATCACCAAGGTCGTCAGTGCCGACACCTTCGAGCGCCCGATCTACGCCGGCAATGCGATCGCCACCGTGCAGAGCGCGGACAAGGTCAAGGTCGTCACCGTGCGCACCACCGGCTTCGATGCGGCTGCGAACAGCGGCGGCAGCGCCGCCGTGGAGAACATCACCGCCGTGGGCGACAGCGGCAAGTCGAGCTTCGTCGGCCGCGAGGTGACGAAGAGCGACCGCCCCGAGCTCACCGCCGCGAAGATCATCGTCAGCGGCGGCCGCGCGATGGGCTCGAGCGAGAAGTTCAATGAAGTGCTGACACCGCTGGCCGACAAGCTCGGCGCCGCGCTCGGCGCGAGCCGCGCCGCGGTCGATGCGGGTTATGCGCCCAACGACTGGCAGGTGGGGCAGACCGGCAAGATCGTCGCGCCGTCGCTGTACATCGCCTGCGGCATCTCGGGCGCGATCCAGCATCTGGCCGGCATGAAGGACTCCAAGGTGATCGTCGCGATCAACAAGGATCCGGAGGCGCCGATCTTCAGCGTTGCGGACTATGGCCTCGAGGCCGATCTGTTCACCGCTGTTCCCGAACTGATCGCTGCGCTTTAAACAGGATAGCGGGCGCCTCTGGGCGCCCTTCTTTTTGGCTGGAGATACGCCGTGCCCTATCGAGCAGCCGGCTTCGACACCGCGCAGGCGGTGCTCGAGGAGTGCGCGAAGTTCAACGAGGGCGTGGTCTCGCCGACCAATGCCGAAGGCGACAAGAACCCGTCGTTCTGGAAGAACGGCACCGTCACCACGACGCCGGGCTTCAAGGATGCGTTCCGCCAGTTCGCCGAGGGCGGCTGGCAGGGCCTGCACCACCCGACCGACTTCGGCGGTCAGGGGCTGCCGAAGCTGATCCATGCCGCCTGCATCGAGATGGTCAACAGCGCGAACCTGAGTTTCGCGCTGTGCCCGCTGCTGACCGATGGAGCGATCGAGGCGCTGCTCACCGCCGGCTCGCCCGAGCTGCAGCAGACCTACATCCCGAAGATGATCGATGGCAGCTGGACCGGCACGATGAACCTCACCGAGCCGCAGGCGGGCTCGGACCTCTCGCTGGTGCGCTCGCGCGCCGAGCCGCAGGGTGACGGCACGTACAAGATCTTCGGCACGAAGATCTTCATCACCTACGGCGAGCACGACATGGCCGAGAACATCGTGCACCTCGTGCTTGCGCGCGTGACCGGCGCGCCCGAGGGCGTGAAGGGCATCTCGCTGTTCGTCGTGCCGAAGTTCATGGTCAACGCCGACGGGTCGCTGGGTGCGCGCAACGACGTGCACTGCGTGAGCATCGAGCACAAGCTGGGCATCAAGGCCAGCCCGACGGCGGTGCTGCAGTACGGCGACCATGGGGGTGCAATCGGCTACGTGGTGGGTGAAGAGAACCGTGGCCTCGCGTACATGTTCATCATGATGAACGCGGCGCGCTATGCCGTGGGCATGCAGGGCATCGCGGTGGCCGAGCGCGCCTATCAGAAGGCCGTGGCCTATGCGCGCGATCGCGTGCAGAGCCGCCCGGTCGACGGCTCGCTGCCCGGCGCCGCGCCGATCATCCATCACCCGGACGTCAAGCGCATGCTGATGACGATGCGCGCCTACACGGAAGGCTGCCGCGCGATGGCGCTGGTGGCGGCCGCGGCCTACGATGCGGCCGATCGCCACCCCGACCCCGAGGTGCGCAAGCAGAACGCCGCCTTCTACGAGTACATGGTGCCGCTGGTGAAGGGCTACAGCACCGAGATGAGCCTCGATGTCGCGAGCCTCGGCGTGCAGGTGCACGGCGGCATGGGCTTCATCGAGGAAACCGGCGCCGCGCAGTACCTGCGCGACGCGAAGATCCTCACGATCTACGAAGGCACCACCGCGATCCAGGCCAACGACCTGGTCGGCCGCAAGACGGCGCGCGACGGCGGTGCGGTGGCTTTAGGCGTTGCCAAGCAGATCGCGGCCACCGAGGCCGACTTGGCGAAGCGCAGCAGCGTCGCCGCGCGCGCGATGCTCAAGCGCCTGACGCCTGCACGCGAGGCCTTCCAGCAAACCGTGGACTTCGTCGCCGGCCAGACCAAGGCCAGCCCCAACGCGGTGTTCGCCGGTTCCGTGCCCTACCTGATGCTCGCCGCCAACGTGGTGGCCGGCTGGCAGATGGCGCGCGCGCTGATGGTCGCGGAAGACCGCCTGGCCGAAGGCGTCGACCCCGAGTTCATGCGCGCCAAGATCACGACGGCACGCTTCTATGCCGACCACCTCCTGAGCAAGGTGCCGGGGCTGCGCGACAGCATCGTCGACGGGGCCGACAGCGTCATCGAGATGACGCTCGAAGCGTTCTGATCACTGTCACCTGAGTGATAGGCGTAGGGTGGGCTTCAGCCCACCATCGTGCGCGGTGGGCTGAAGCCCACCCTACATGAGGAAGTCACCGTGCCTCTGCCCGCCATTCTTGCGAATCTGCCGCTGCCCATCATCGGTTCGCCGCTGTTCATCATCAGCAATCCGAAGTTGGTGATCGAGCAGTGCAAGGCCGGCGTCATCGGCGCCATGCCGGCGCTCAATGCGCGCCCCGCGTCGCAGCTCGACGAGTGGCTGGCGGAGATCACCGAGACGCTGGCCGGCTACAACCGCGACTACCCGGACAAGCCCGCGGCGCCGTTCGCCATCAACCAGATCGTGCACAAGAGCAATGACCGGCTCGAGCATGACATGGAGCTGTGCGCGAAGTACAAGGTGCCGGTGATCATCACGTCGCTCGGCGCGCGCACCGATGTCAACGATGCGGTGCACGCCTGGGGCGGTGTGGTGCTGCACGACATCATCAATAACAAGTTCGCACGCAAGGCCATCGAGAAGGGCGCCGATGGCCTGATCGCGGTGGCGGCTGGTGCCGGCGGCCATGCGGGCACCACCAGCCCGTTCGCGCTGGTGCAGGAGATCCGCGAGTGGTTCGACGGTCCGCTCGCGCTGAGCGGCTCCATCGCCAACGGCGGCGCGGTGCTCGCCGCGCAGGCCATGGGCGCGGACTTCGCCTACATCGGCTCGGCCTTCATCGCCACCGAAGAGGCGCGCGCGGTCGAGTCCTACAAGCAGATGATCGTCGAGAGCGCCAGCCACGACATCGTCTACTCGAATCTTTTCACCGGCGTGCACGGCAACTACCTCAAGGGCTCGATCCTCAATGCGGGCCTCGACCCGGAGAACCTCGCCGTCAGCGATCCATCGAGGATGAGCTTCGGCGGTGACGCGAAGAAAGCCTGGAAGGACATCTGGGGTTCGGGCCAGGGCATCGGCGCGATCAAGCAGATCGTGCCTGCGCGCGAGCTCGTCGCGCGGCTGCAGCGCGAGTACGACGCGGCGCGCGCACGGCTGGCGCTGTAGCATCGTCGGCTCCAGCCAGGAGCCGACATGACCGAGCGCACCCTCATCACCAACGCGCGGCTGTTCGACAGCGCGCGCGGCACGCTGAACGACGGCGCGACGATCGTCATCGAGGATGGCCGCTTCGCGCATGTGACGCATGAGCCCATCGATGTGGCCGATGCCGCGAGAACCATCGACGCCCGCGGCCGCGTCGTGCTGCCCGGGTTGATCGACGCGCATGCCCACGTGGTCGCGGTATCGCACGATCTCGTCGCGCTGGCGCTGCAGCCGCCGTCGCTCATCACCGCGCAGGCCAAGGACATGCTTACCGGTATGCTCGACCGCGGCTTCACCACCGTGCGCGATGCGGGCGGCGCCGACTTCGGGCTGCAGGAGGCGGTGGAGCGTGGTTTCTTCGAGGGCCCGCGCCTCTTCATCGCCGGTTTCCCGATCTCGCAGACCGGCGGCCATGCCGACATGCGGCCCAAGGGTGTGCGCTCGCATGCGATGTTCTGCAGCTGTGCAGGCCTCGGGCTGATCGGCGCCATTGCCGATGGCGTCGGCGAAGTACGGCGCGCGGTGCGCGAGCAGGTGCGCAACGGCGCCAACCACATCAAGATCATGGCCGGCGGCGGCATCTCCAGCCCCACCGACCCGATCGATGGCACGCAGTTCTCGCTGGAGGAACTGCGCGCCGCCTGCGAGGAGGCCGAGGCCGCCAACCTGTATGCGATGGCGCATGCCTACTCGCCGCGGGCGGTGACGCGCGCCGTGCAGGCCGGCGTGCGCTCGATCGAGCACGGCAACCTGATCGACGAGG
>VBDL01000242.1 GCA_005884255.1 Betaproteobacteria bacterium
CCGCAAGTCCAGGGCCAGGGCGACGGCGAGCGCATTCTCAAGCGCGTGGAGCAGCGCGCCAAGGCGATGGGGCTGGACAGCATCTTCGTGCTCACCACGCGCACGATGCACTGGTTCATCAAGCGCGGCTTCGTGCAGGTCGACGCTGAATGGCTGCCCGAGGCGCGCAAGCGCAAGTACAACTGGGATCGGCGCTCGCAGGTGCTGGTCAAGAAGCTTTAAGGAGTTATCCCATGGCACGCATGGTTCAGTGTGTTTACCTGAAGAAAGAGGCCGAGGGTCTCGATTTTTCGCCTTATCCCGGCGAATTGGGCAAGCGCATCTACGACAACGTCAGCAAGGAAGCTTTCGAGCTGTGGAAGAAACACCAGACGATGCTCGTCAATGAGAATCGCCTGAATCTTGCCGACCAGCGTGCCCGCCAGTATCTGGCGCGGCAAATGGAAAGATTTTTCTTTGGTGAAGGGGCGGAGCAGCCCGCTGGTTATGTGCCGCCCAGCAATCCGTAGAGCCTGAATATCGGCTTGGTATATCCTCGGGGCCTTCGATATTCCGACCAAGGTCCCCCGATGGCAACGCTGCAGGAACTGCTGGCCCAGAAGGCCGCGCTCGAAAAACAGATCGACGAGGCGCGCCGCGAAGACCGCGCCGCGGCCATTGCTCAAGTCAAGGCGCTGATGGCGCAGCACGGCTTGAGCGCCGCCGATCTCGTGAGCAAGGCGGCTCCCGCGCGCAGTGCCGGCAAATCGACCGGCAAGGTCGCCGCCAAATTTCGAAACCAGGAGACCGGGGAAACCTGGAGCGGCCGCGGGCTGAAGCCGAAATGGTTGACGGCGGCACTCGCGGCCGGCCGTTCGCTGTCCGATTTCGAAATCTGACGACATTGCTTGTGCGGTGAGCGATATATTCGCCCACCGCACCCCGCAAACAGGCGGCGAGATTTCGCACTGCGCGGGCAGCGCCGCTGCTAGCATGGCGCACCACTCGCGCCCTGCCCGTGAATCCCCCCTCATCGCGCCCCCGCTCGTCCGGCCCCTCGGCCACGAGCGGCCTGTTCTCTTGGGCCGGCGCCTGCCTGCTGCTCGCGCTGGCCTATGCGCTGACCGGGCGGCTCGGGTTGGCTTATCCGCAAATCGGGGCGCACGTCACCTTGCTGTGGCCCCCCACCGGCATTGCGCTGGCCGCGCTGCTGCGGGTGTCCCCCTCGCTGTGGCCCGGCGTGATGCTGGGAGCCTTCGCGGTGGCGTGGTCCACGGGTGCTCCCGTCGAGGCGGCCGTGCCCATCGCGCTGGGCAACGCCGGGGCGGTATGGCTCGCCGCGCAGGCACTGCGGCGCCTCGGGTTCCGCACGCAGCTCGATCGCCGCCGTGACCTGTGGCTGCTGGTGAGCCTCGGCGCCTGCGCTGGCATGCTGCTCAGTGCCACCAACGGGGTGGCTTGGCTGTTGGCGAGCGGCGTCATCACGCGCGAGTCGGCGCTGTCTGCCTGGGCTCAGTGGTGGCTCGGCGACGTGATGGGCGTGCTGCTGATCGGCGTGCCGCTGCTGACCTGGACGGCGGCTCATGCGCGCCAGGCCTTCGACGGCTGGCAAGGTGGCCTGACGCTGGCGCTCATCGGCGCCGTGCTGGGATCCGCCGCGCTCGGCTTCTTCGGACCGGGGCAAACGCCGGGCACGCTGAGCCTGCTGGTCTTTGTGCCGCCGGTGCTGCTGTGCTGGCTGGCGGTGCGCAACGGCATCGCCGTCGCGTCATCAGCGGTGCTGCTGCTGGCGGGCATAGGCGCGGCAGCGACCGTGAAGGGCCTGGGGCCCTTCCACCAAGCGGACGCCGCGCAAGGCCTGGCGCTGCTGGGCGGCTACCTGGCCTCGCTGAGCGCCATTTCGCTGCTGGTGGCCGCGCTGCTGGGTGAGCTGTCGGCCAACGAAGCGCGCTGGCAGGCAGCGATGGAGCGCGGCCAGTTCGGCGTGTTCGACTGGCACCTGCCCACCGGCAGCGGCTTCACGTCGCGGCTGTGGAAGCTGATGCTGGCCGACGCAGCGCCGAGCCTGGCGAGCTGGCTGGCCCGCGTGCACGGCGACGATGTGCCGCGCCTGCGCGATGCCATCGATGCGCTCAAGCGCGGCGACGAAGCCTTTCGCGTCGAGCTGCGCATGCGCGCCCCCGAGGGCGGCTGGCGCTGGTTCGAGAGCCATGCGATGGTCACCGAGCGCGACCGCCGCGACGGGCCGACGCGATTGCTCGGCGTGCTGGTCGACGTGACCGAGCAGCAGACGGCGCAGGAGCGCCAGCGTCTGTCCGCGAGCCTGTTCCAGCACCTGCACGAAGGCCTCTTGATCACCGACGCCGACCACCGCGTGCTCGACGTGAACCCGACCTATTCGCAGATCACCGGCGCCTCGCGCAAGGAGCTGCTCGGCACCGTGCCGACGCTGCTGCAGCCGGCCGCCCCCGGCACCGCAGCGCACCAGCAGCAGACGGCGATGTGGGCCAGCCTGCGCGCGGTGGGCACCTGGCGCGGCGAGGTGGTGGAGCGCCGCCGCAACGGCAACCCGTGCGCGATGCAGGTCACCATCTCCAGCGTGCTCGGGCCCGACGATGCGGTGCGCTACCACGTGCTGGTGATCTCCGACATCACCGAGCAGCGGCTGCAGCGCGAGCGCCTGGAGCGCCAGGCCCATTTCGACGAGCTGACGCGGCTGCCCAACCGCTCGCGCATGTCGCAGATGCTGGCCGACGCGATGGCCGCCAGCGAGCGCGAAGGCTGTCTGCTCGCCGTGTGCTATCTCGATCTCGACCACTTCAAGCCGGTCAACGACCGCTTCGGCCACGCCGCGGGCGACCGCCTGCTCGTCGAGCTCGGCCAGCGCCTGCGCAGCGCGCTGCGCAGCTCCGCGGTGTGGTCGGACTCGGTGGCGCGCCTGGGCGGCGACGAGTTCGTGCTGCTGCTGCGCGCCGCCACGCTGGAGGAATGCCGGCTGGCGGTAGAGCGCGTGCTGCGCGTCATCGCGCAGCCGTACCAGGTGGCGGCCGGCGCCGAGCCGGTGCGCATCACCGCCAGCATGGGCGCCACCGTCTACCCGCTCGACCGCAGCGACGCCGACACCTTGCTGCGCCATGCCGACCACGCGATGTACGGCGCCAAGCAGTCCGGCCGCAATGGCTACCTGTTCTTCGACCCCGAGCACAGCCGGCGCACCGAGGCGCGTGTTCTCGCCATCGGCCGCGTACAGGAAGCGCTGGACAACCACGAGCTGCGCCTGTATTTCCAGCCCAAGGTGGACATGCGGCGCGGCACCGTGCTCGGCGTCGAGGCGCTGCTGCGCTGGAAGCATCCCGAGCATGGCGTGATCCCGCCGGCGCAGTTCCTGCCGCTGATCGAGCACACGGGCCTGAGCTCGAGCGTCGGCGACTGGGTGCTCGAGCATGCGCTGGAGCATCTGGCGCACTGGCGGGGCGCGGGGCTGGACATCTCGGTGAGCGTCAACGTGTCGGCGCGCCATCTGCAGGAGCCCGACTTCGCGCAGCGCCTGGGCGAGCTGCTCGCGCGGCAGAAGCAGCCGCTGGGCTCGCGGCTCGAGCTCGAGGTGCTGGAGAGTGCCGCGCTGACTGACGTCGACCACACCTCGGACCTGCTCGAGCGCTGCCGCCGCCTGGGCGTGCGTTTCTCGCTCGACGACTTTGGCACCGGCTATTCGACGCTCACCTATCTGAAGCGCCTGCCGGTCGACGTGCTGAAGA
>VBDL01000243.1 GCA_005884255.1 Betaproteobacteria bacterium
GGCGAGGATCTTGCCCTCGACGCCGCGCTTGCCGAAGCCGCCGGGCACGAGGATGGCATCGAAGCGGTTGAGCTGGTGCGTGTTGGCCGGCGTGAGTGTCTCGGAGTCGACGTACTCGATCTTCACGCGCGCATGGTTGTGGATGCCTGCATGGCGCAGCGCCTCGTTGAGCGACTTGTACGAGTCCGACAGGTCGGTGTACTTGCCGCACATCGCGATCGTGATCTCGTGCTGCGGGTGCTCGACCTCGTGCACCAGGCGATCCCAGCGCTTGAGATCGGCCGGGCGCGTGAGCAGCTGCAGCTTCATGCAGATCAGCTCGTCCAGCCCTTGCTCGTGCAGCATGCGCGGCACCTTGTAGATGGTGTCGGCGTCCCACACCGAGATGACGCCCGACTCATGCACGTTGGTGAAGAGGGAAATCTTCTCGCGCTCGTCGTCAGGGATGCGGCGGTCGGCGCGGCACAGCAGCGCATCGGGCTGGATGCCGATCTCGCGCATCTTCTGCACCGTGTGCTGCGTCGGCTTGGTCTTCAGCTCGCCGGCGGCGGCGATCCACGGCACGTAGGTGAGGTGCACGAAGGCGGTGTTGGTCGGCCCCATGCGCAAGCTCATCTGGCGCACGGCCTCGAGGAAGGGCAGCGATTCGATGTCGCCCACGGTGCCGCCGATCTCGACGATCGCGACCTGCACCTCTTCGGCGGTGCCGACGCCGGCGCCGCGGCGCACGAAGTCCTGGATCTCGTTGGTGACGTGCGGGATCACCTGCACGGTCTTGCCCAAGTAGTCGCCGCGGCGTTCCTTCTCCAGCACCGACTTGTAGATCTGGCCGGTGGTGAAGTTGTTGGTGCGCCGCATCTTCGTGTTGATGAAGCGCTCGTAGTGGCCGAGGTCGAGGTCGGTCTCCGCGCCGTCATCCGTCACGAACACCTCGCCATGCTGGAACGGGCTCATCGTGCCCGGGTCCACGTTGAGGTACGGGTCCAGCTTGATGAGGGTGACTTTGAGGCCGCGCGATTCGAGGATCGCGGCAAGAGATGCAGACGCGATGCCCTTGCCGAGGGAGGACACCACACCGCCGGTGACGAAGACGAACTTGGTCATGTCATGCAGCGTTCCCTGGTGCGCCAGCCTTCGGGAACGCTGTGGTGGTAAAGCGCGATTATACGGGTGCGCTTTTCATACGATCTTCTCGCCCGGGTGCGTGATTTTTCGCATGGGCTCGTAACGCGGTGACTCCACGTGCAGCGGGAAGTTGCTGTGCGCGTCGGCATCCCATTGCGGATCCTCGATGCCTTCGAACACCTCGCGCAGGCGCTGGCCCCAGGTGCCGCGGATCATCGCGAAGTACGGGTTGTGCTCGTCGATGCAGACGTACTGGTCGGTCGCGAACTCGCCTTCGCGATAGACCAGGAGATCGAGCGGCAGGCCCACCGAGAGGTTGGACTTCAGCGTCGAGTCCATCGACACCAGAGCGCACTTCGCGGCCTCGTCCAGTGGCGTCTTCGGCGTCAGCACGCGGTCGAGGATGGGCTTGCCGTACTTGCTTTCGCCGATCTGGAAGAAGCAGGTCTCGCGCGTGGCCTCGATGAAGTTGCCGGCGGAGTAGACGAGGAACAGGCGCATCGCCTCGCCCCCGATCTGGCCGCCGAAGATCATCGACGCGTTGAAGTCGACGCCGGTCTGCTTCAGCGACGGGCCGTCCTGCTCGTAGACGCGGCGCACCGCGCTGCCGAGCACGCGCGTGGCATCGAACATGCTCGTTGCGTTCCAGATCGTCAGCGGCGGCTGATCGCCGTTATCGAGCTTCTCCACCTGCAGGATCTCGCGCACCGACTGCGAGATCGACAGGTTGCCCGCCGACAGCATCACCATGAAGCGGTCGCCCGGCTTCTCGTAGATCATCATCTTGCGATAGATGCTGATCTGGTCGAGGCCCGCGTTGGTGCGCGAGTCGGACAGGAACACGAGGCCGGCGTCGAGGCGGATGCCTACGCAGTAGGTCATGGCTGTTCTCGGATCAAGGACTTGAGCTGGTACAGCGCATCCAGCGCTTCTCTGGGCGACAGCGTATCAGGCTGCAGAGCCGCGAGCGCACGCTCGAGTGCGGAGGATTCCGCTGCCGGGGGCGGTGCGGGCGGCGCGGCGAAGAGGTCGATCTGCGCGTCGGCCATGCGCTGTTGGGTCTCCAGCGCATCGAGTGTGCTGCGCGCCTGGCGGATCAGGCTGCCGGGCATGCCAGCCAGCCGCGCCACCTGCACGCCGTAGCTGCGGCTCGCCGGGCCGGCCTCGATCGCGTGCAGGAAGACGATGTCGTGCTCGCCGCTCTCGGCGGCGCTCACATGAACGTTGATCGCGCGCTCGTGCTTCTTCGGGAACTCGGTGAGCTCGAAGTAGTGCGTGGCGAACAGCGTGAAGGCGCGGTTGCGGTCGTGCAGATGGCTGGCGATCGCGCCGGCCAGCGCCAGGCCGTCGAAGGTGGACGTGCCGCGGCCGATCTCGTCCATCAGCACGAGGCTGTGCTCGGTCGCGCCGTGCACGATGGCCGCCGCCTCCGTCATCTCGAGCATGAAGGTCGACTGCGCATTGGCCAAGTCGTCGGCCGCGCCGATGCGCGTGTGGATCGCATCGATCGGGCCCAGCCGGCAGGCGCGGGCCGGCACGTACGAGCCGATCGCGGCGAGCAGTGCGATCAGTGCCACCTGGCGCATGTAGGTGCTCTTGCCACCCATGTTCGGGCCGGTGATGACGAGCATGCGCGTCTTCGCATCGAGCCGCGTGTCGTTGGCGATGAAGTCGCCGCCGCCGCTTTCGGCCAGGCGTGCCTCGACCACCGGGTGGCGGCCGCCTTCGATCTCGATGCACGGGTGGCCGACGAACTCGGGGCGGCACCAGTTCAGCGTCGCGGCGCGCTCGGCCAGGGCGGCCAGCGCGTCGAGCGCGGCGAGCGCGCGCGCGGTGCGCGACAGCGTCGCAAGGTTCTCCTGCAGCGCATCGAGCAGCTGCTCGTACAAGAGCTTCTCGCGTGCCAGTGCGCGATCCTGCGCCGACAGCGCCTTGTCCTCGAAGGCCTTGAGCTCCGGCGTGATGAAGCGCTCGGCGTTCTTCAGCGTCTGCCGGCGCTGGTAGTCCATCGGAACGCGGTCCAGCCCTGAGCTCGTGACCTCGATGTAGAAACCGTGCACCTTGTTGTACTGCACGCGCAGGTTGCCGATGCCGGTGCGCGTGCGCTCGCGCGTCTCCAGGTCGACGAGAAACGCATCGCAGTTCTGGCTGATCGCGCGCAGCTCGTCGAGCTCGGCATCGAAGCCGCTGGCGATGACGCCGCCATCGCGCAGCAGCACGGCAGGCTCGTCGGCCAGCGTGCGTGCCAGCACCTCGGCGATGTCAGGGGAGGGCTGCAGCGCGGCGTGCAGGTCGTCGAGCAGCGGCGTGCCGATCGGTGCCTGCGCGCGCAGGTCGGGCAAGGCGAGCAGTGTCGCGCGCAGGCCGGTCAGTTCGCGCGGGCGCACCTGGCGCAAGGCGATGCGGGCGGTGATGCGCTCGACATCGCTCACATGGCGCAGCGCGTCACGAAGCGGTTCGACACCCGCATCGATCAGCCGCGCGATCGCGTCGTGGCGTGCGCCGGCAATCGCCCGGTCGCGCGACGGCAAGGTGAGCCACAGGCGCAGCATGCGGCTGCCCATGCCGCTGCGGCAGCTGTCCAGCAGCGACAGCAGCGTCGGGCTGTCTTC